>NZ_VIRJ01000040.1:0-72418 GCF_006874435.1 Microbispora sp. KK1-11
CTCCGGCTCGCTGAAGGGCGGCGTGGTGAACCAGCCCCGGCCTGCCTCGTAGACCACCGGCGGGTTGAGGCACTCCTCGATGGTGGTCCAGATGCTGAAGGACGGCGCGAAGTCGTACCCGTCGACGGTGAGGTCGGCGCCGTCTCGGATGCCGATCTCCTCGATGTGATCGAACAGTTCGTCGGCGGCGTAACGGGCGAAGACGTCCGACAGCCCCGGCTCCACCCCGATGCCGACCAGCGCGAGCCTGCCCGCCTTCTCCCACTCGCCGGCCATCTCGAACTGGGCGTCTCCCAGCTTGACCCCGCACACGTCGTGCGGACGCTCCGGATGCGGCCGCGACAGCGACATCGCCATGTCCAGGTAGTGCGCGCCGGCCGACAGCGCCGCCCGGAACAGCGGCATCACGAACCGCGGGTCGGTGGCGTTGAGCAGGACATCGCAGCGGTGCTCGGCCAGTAGTGCCACCACCGCGGCCTCGTCGCTCGCGTCCACCCGCCGGGGGCTGAAGCGGACGCCCGCCTCCCCCAGCGCGCCGACGGCCGCCTCGGCGCGGGACAGGTCGTAATCGGCGACGACCATGTGCTCGAAGAAGGATCGGCGGGCCGCGATCCGGGTGATCGCGGTGCCCACCCCACCGGCGCCGACGAGCAGAACACGCATGACAAAACTCCCTTTTCAGGACAAAGACCCCTCTGGTGCACACGATCCAACGCCACCGCCGCGCGGAACGTCAATGGTGTTGGCATAAGGTGGCGACGAGGAGAGGAGCACCATGCCCAAGCCGGTGGTTTCCGAGTCGGCGCGCCGACGGCGCCGCCCGACCAAGAACGGAGTCGTTCTCTCCGAGGACCTGATCGTGCGGACCGCGCTGCGCATGCTGCGTGAACACGGTGTCGCCGGACTGTCCGTACGACGGCTCGGCATCGCATTGGGCGCCGACCCCAGCACGCTCTACCGCTACTTCGCCGGCATCGACGACCTGACCCTGGCCATCGGCGACATGCTCATCGGCCGGGCCATGGACGGCTGGCACGGCACCGGCGACTGGCGCGCCGACCTTCGCGAACTGGGCCTGCGCATCCACGCGGCCTATCTCGAACACCCCCAGGCCGCGGTGCTGACCGCCAGCCGCATCAGCGGCAAGTCCCACGAGATCGCGGCGGACGAGGCGATCCTCGGGCTGCTGCGCGGCGCCGGGTTCCCCGACCGCGAGGCGGTCCGCGTCTACCACGCCTTCATCGACATGACGCTGGCCTTCGCCGCGCTGGACGCGGCGTCCCTCGCGCTGCCGGAGCAGGCGCGCAGGGCGGACGAGGAGATGTGGCAGGCGACCTACGCCCGCCTGTCCCCCGCCACCCACCCCAATATCGCGGCCGTCGCGCCCCTGCTGGTGGCAGGCATGAACGACAGCGCCTATCCCGCCGCCCTGGACATGCTGCTCGCCAGCGCAGCGCCGGACTCCGGCCACAGAAGGCGTGCGGATGAGGGGGATCGGCGGCACGGGCGATAGCGGGATCCGCGCCGCGAGACCCATTCCCGTCAGGCGGCCGGGTTTCCGGATGCGCGAAGAGTCCGGCGTACGGCGTCGTGGAGCCAGTGGTGGCCTCCGTCGGCCGCGTGGCGGGGTGCCAGGCCATGCCGATGGTCAGCGGCGGCAGTGGCGCCGGCACATGCCAGAACCCACGGCGCCCATCGCACCGAGACCACCTGACACCACGGAGGCCCCCATCATGCCCGTTGGGGGAACCGAACCGCCGGTCACCGCGTTCATGGGGGACAGCGCCGGCGGCGCTACGCTGCTGTGCCGTGCAGGAGACGCGCCTCGACACCGCCCGGATCCGGGCGGCTCGCCGGATGATCGACCCGATTTTCCGCGACACTCCCCTGTACCGCTGCGAGGCGCTGGAGCCCGGCCTCGGGTGCGCGGTGAGCATCAAGCTCGAAACGGCCAACCCGGTCCGCAGTTTCAAGGCCCGCGGCACCGAGGTGGTCGCGAGCCTGCTCGCCGCCGGTGATTCGCGAGCCGTGGTGTGCGCCAGCGCGGGCAACCTCGGCCAGGCCCTCGCCTGGTCCGGTCGCGGCCGGGGGCTCGACGTCACCGTCGTGGCGTCCCGCTTCGCGCCTGCGGCCAAGCTTGATCGCATCCGCGCGTTGGGCGCCAGGTTGGAGCTGGTGGACGGCGACTTCGACCTGGCGCGGGAGCGGGCGGCGGCCGTCGCGCGATACGACGGCATCCGGCTGGTGGAAGACAGCCTGGACATCGAGACCTGCGAG
The DNA here is from genome assembly GCF_006874435.1 of Microbispora sp. KK1-11. Classification (NCBI taxonomy): domain Bacteria; kingdom Bacillati; phylum Actinomycetota; class Actinomycetes; order Streptosporangiales; family Streptosporangiaceae; genus Microbispora; species Microbispora sp. KK1-11. The sequence continues at coordinate 2,278 of NZ_VIRJ01000040.1, forward strand.
GGCGCGGCGACCATCGGCCTGGAACTGGTGGACAGCGCGCCGTCGTTCGACGCCGTCCTGATCGCTCTCGGCGGCGGGGCGCTGGCCACCGGCGTGGGTCACGTGGTGAAGGCCTGCGCGCCCGCCGTCGAGGTGATCTGCGTCCAGCCGGTAGGCGCGCCGGCGATGACGCGGTCGTGGCGCCAACGGCGCGTCGTCACCACCGACTCGACCGACACCATCGCCGACGGCGTCGCGGGCCGCCGCCCCATCCCGGCCGTCCTGGACGATCTCCTCCTGGTCGCCGACGACGCCGTCCTGGTCCAGGAGGCATCGATCATCGCCGGTATGCGGATGCTCCTCCACCACGCCGGCCTCGTCGTCGAGCCGTCGGCCGCGCTCGGCATCGCGGCGATCCTCGAAGACCGCGACCGCTTCGCCGGCCGGCACGTGGTCACCATCGTGTGCGGCAGCAACGTCGACGTGGACGCCTACCACCGCTGGATCGGCGCGGCTCCCGTCCACGGGTTCTGACGATCGCTCCCGAAGGTCGCCCCTGGTCAGGCGACGGAGTGGGTGACGACGCCGGTGTAAGTGCCGGAGGTGACCCCCGCAAAGGGGACGGACAGGACGAGGGTGGGATTCCAGGATGCGTTGTTGACCCCCGCCTCCGCGGTGTGGGAGAACGCCGTCCTCGGGACGGCGAGGGTCACGCTGCTCGCGGCCGTGGGCTGGCCGGGAATGAAGGTGCCGCCGCCCTGGGTGTCGGTGGCAGGGCCGGACCAGTAGCTCATGCCGGCCCTCCCGATGGTCACGACGGGGGCGGTCGTGCGGGTGTAGTCCGTCGAGGAGACCGTGGCGGTCCACGCGCCGGCGCCGGGATCGCGGTGGTCGGTCACCGTCACCGTCCCCAGAGGCGCGTTGCGCTGGCCTCCGGGCGCCACGCTGCCGAGGGACACCGCGACGGGGGCGCTGATCGTCAGCGATCCCGCCCTGGGCAGGGTGTAGGTGGCGATCGACGGAGCCGCGGCGGCCGGCGGGCCCGGCAGGGCGCCCTGGAGAATCGAGATCGCGAGCACGGTCGCGGTGGTGAGGGGTGTGGGTCGTAGGAGCATTCATGCCCTTCGGGAATCGTGGGGGGAGACGGCTCTGCGGCGCCGGACGACGAGACCGGTGGCGGCGAGTCCGATCACACCGGCGAGCAGGGCGACGAACGGCAACGGGCCGGCGGACATGGTGACCGGCCGGCCGACCCCCGTACGGGGGAAGACGACGGTGGCCGACACCGTGCGCTTGACGAGACCGCTCTGGACGACGAGGTCGGCCTTCCAGGGGCCGTCGGGGAGCCGGGGGTCCATCACGACCGTGAGCCGTCCGGTGTCCCCCGGCCGCAGTGCGACGCCCAGCTGCGCAGGGTAGGGCCCGGCGCGCAGCCCGCCCGGCCCCTCCGACAGGGACAGCGACCCGGACAGGTCCAGGGCACGGCCGCCGGTGTTGCGTACCTGGGCGACGAGGGTCGGCCGCCCGCCGGCGTCCCGCTCGGGGGTGAGACGGTCGATGCTCATGTCGGACGGAGGCTCTCCGCCGGGGCCGATGTCCAGGTAGACCCGGATTCCGGCGCGGCTGGCGAGGCCGACGTTGTGCCTCGCGTCCGGCTCGGCGGTCGTCTGCGCCCAGATCACCGCATAGCGCTCACCGCGCCAGGCGTCCCTGGGTACGCGGATGGTGAACCAGGCCATGCGGGTGTGGCCCGGCGCCACATCGATCTCGGATGGCGTGACCGTGGTCCAGCTCGACAGCTCGTTCGGGGTGCGATCCGGCGCGAACACGAATGCCCGGTGGTCGATGTCGGCCGCCGCCGCGTACAGCGAGACGTGCATGGGATGGGCGCTGCTGTTGAAGACCTCGAGCCGGCGCTTGATGGTGGTGCCGGGGCTGACGTGGTCGACCACTCCCTTGCGGGCGCGGGGGTCGTCGCGGCGGGCGACGGGCGCGTCGACCAGCCGGATGCCGAGCCCTTCTCCGGGGCCGTCCCCTCCGGTGGAGATGCCGGAGACCACGGCGCCGCGCGTGACGGCGGCGGCCGCCGCGGCCGCCTGTGCCGTGACCGCGCCGGAGCACAGCACGGACAGCATGACGGCCGCGGCGCGACGCGCGTATCTGTCAGGCGACGGAATGGGTCACCGTCCCGCTGTAGGTGCCGAGGTCCGCCGACAGCGGGACGGTCACGCTGATGACCGGGTGCCAGGACGCCTGGCTGTTGCCGGTGCCGCCGGTGTAGGTCATGGCGACCCGCTGCACGTCGAGGGTCCCGCCCGGCCCCGGTGTCAGCGTGCCGTTGCCGACGATCAACGTGCCGAGGCCGGGCGTGTAGGTCGCCGCGGACGCCGGGATCGGGTCGGTCGCGCCCACGAAGGCCGTGGACGAGACACGGGCGATCCAGTCGGACGTCGGGACGCCGCCGCGGGCGTCGGTCACCGTGACGGTGCCGATCGGCCCGCTGACGGTGCCGCCCGCCGTCGTGCTGCCCAGGCTCACCGGACCCGCGGGCGCCGTGATCGTCAACGCGCCCGAGGTGACCGTGAAGGTCACCGTCGTGTCCGAGGCGTCGGCCTGGCCGGTGAGCATGGCCAGCGTCAGCGCGGCCCCCGACATCAACGCGAGCGGCCTGAGTCGCATACTTCATCCCCGCTTATGTGAACGCCCCGGCAGGGGCGGCAGTAACACTGATCACCTGCAGGGCATCACGCTAGGAAGCCGGGGGCACGGTCGAGAGGCCGACGCGCACGTGCGTACGGGCCTCCGATCCGATCGGGACGAAAGCTTGAATCGCCGGGGCAGCGGGAACGCGACCGGACCTCCTCACGGGGCCGGACCCGATCGCGTCCCGCCGCCCGGTCACCCGTCCGTACGGCCGGGGCCGAAGGGCCGGTCGCCGCGGAGGGTGATGCGGTGCATCACCCGGTGCGCGTCGCCGTAGTCGCGGTTGGCGTAGTGAGCGGTGCTCCGGTTGTCCCACATGGCGACGTCGCCGGTCCTCCAGCGGTGGCGCACGATGTGCTCGGGCTTGGTCAGGTGGGCGTAGAGCAGGTCCAGGATGGCCCGGCTCTCGGCCTCGGACACGCCCACGATGTGGGAGGTGAACCCGGGGTTGACGAAGATCCCCTTGCGGCCGGTCTCAGGGTGGACGCGGACCACGGGGTGCTCCACCGGCTCCAGCCGGGTGACGATCTCACCGTCCCAGACGTTGCCCTTGCCGCCGCGGCGCTGGGCCAGGTAGTAGCCGAACTCGCGGTTGCCGTCGTGGACCGCGGTGAGCTGGTCGGCCAGCTCCTTCACGGGGGCGGACAGGGAGTCGTAGGCCAGCTGGCTGTCGGCCCAGCTCGTGTCGCCGCCGGTGGGCGGGAGGATCACCGCGCGCAGGATGGAGCCGAGCGGCGGGCGCGGCATGAACGTGACGTCGGTGTGCCAGACGTCGGCGAAGCCGTTGTCGGCGCTGTCGAGGGCGTAGATCTCGGGATGCGCATCGTCGACGCCCCCGACGACCGGGTGGGAGGCGGTCAGCTCGCCGAGACGCCGGCCGAGCGTCACCTGCCCGTCGTCGTCCAGGCTCTGCTCACGGAAGAACAGCACCTTCCGGTCGACCAGGGCGGCGCGCACCGCGGCCAGCTCCTCGTCGGTGGCGGTCGCCAGGTCCAGTCCCTCGACCTCGGCGCCGAAGTGGGGCCCGAGGGGCCGCACGTTCAGCTTGACGGCGGTCGGTGTGGTCATGTCATCTCCTCACGGTTGGGTGCTGCGGCGCTTCACGCGGCGGCGGCGCGTACGGCATGACCGACCTCGGCGCGGAGCGCGGCGTACTCGGGAAGGGCGCGCAGTTCGTCCGGTTCCACTCCGGTGCGCGGGAGGTCGACGTCCAGGTCGAGCGCGATCCGGCCCGGCCGGCGGGTGAGCACGACGACGCGGCTGCCGAGGAACACGGCCTCCTCGACGCTGTGGGTGACGAACACCGACGTGCGGCCGGTCTGCGCGCTCACCCGGCGCAGGTCCTCCTGCAGGCGCTCGCGGGTGAGCGCGTCCAGGGCGGCGAACGGCTCGTCGAGCAGCAGCAGCGGGTCGTCGCCGGCGAGTGCCCTGGCGATCGCCACGCGCTGCTGCTGCCCTCCCGAGATCTGCCAGATCCTGCGGTCCGCCACGTCGTGAAGGCCCACCCGTTCCAGCAGCTCGGGCACCCGTCGGGCACGTTCCGCACGGGGCACGCCGGCGTAGCGCAGGGCCAGCTCGACGTTGCCGCCCACGGTCTTCCACGGGAACAGGCGCGGCTGCTGGAAGACGATCCCGGCGCCCCTGCCCGGGACGGGCTCGGCGCCGCCGGTCCGTACGGTGCCCGAGGTGGGCCTCTCGAAGCCCGCGACGAGGCGCAGCAGCGTGCTCTTGCCGCATCCGGACGCCCCGACGAGCACGAGGAAGGCGCCGGAAGGGACGGTCAGGGAGATCGGCCCCAGGGCGGCGACCGGTCCTCCCGCGCCGCCGTAGACGTGTTCGACCTGGTGCAGGTGGACGGCGGCGACGTCCTCGTCCGCCGTGGCCGGGGCGACAGCCGGGTCAGGGCGCGAGGACACCGGGGAGCCCCTTGGTGTAGATCGCCCGCTCCACCGTGGCGAGGTCGGGCACCGTGTCGATCTTCTGCTGGTCCTTGAGGAACTGGGCCGCGCTCACCAGGTTCTGCGCCAGGCCGCCGACCTTGTCCGGCGTGCCGAGCCACTCGGGCGAGGCCAGATCGGCCGGCTTGAGGAAGACACCCTGGCTGAGCTGCGCCTTGGCCTCGTACTTGCCGATATTGAGCTCCGCTCCCACCGCCTGGGCCGCGGCGTCGGGATCGTCCGCGATGAGGTCGAGCGCCCTGGCCTCGGCCTTGCGCCAGGCGTCGACCGCGTCGGGGTGCGCCTGGACGAACGCGGTGGACACCACGCCCAGGTCGAGGGTGGGCTTGCCCGCGGTCGCCAGCTCGCGGCTGCTGATGAGCGTCTTGCCGGTCTTCTTGATCTCGTCAAGCGTGGGCAGCCAGACGTACGCGGCGTCGATGTCGCCGCGGGTCCAGGACGCCAGGATGTCCTGCGGCTCCAGGTCGACGAGGTTCACCGCGGACTCCGGCACCCCCGCCTTGTCGAGGGCGGCGAGCAGGCTGTAGTGGGACGTCGAGGCGAACGGCGTCGCCACCTTCTTGCCGCGCAGGTCCGCCACGGAGGAGATGCCGCTGCCGTCGCGGGCGACCAGGGCCTCGTTGTCTCCGGCCACGTCGAGCACGAACGCCACCTGGTAGGGGATGTTGAGCGGCGCGGACAGCCCGCGCGCGACCGGGCTCGATCCGATGGCCGCGATGTCCACGCTCTTGGCCACGAAGGCGGTGTTGATGCTGGCGCCGGAGTCGAACTTGGTCCACTTGATCGTGTAGCCGGGCAGCGCCTGCTCCAGCCACCCCTTGTTCTTCACGATGAGGTCCCCGCTGGGGAACGCCTGGTAGGCGACGCGGATGGTGCGGTCCGCCGTACCGCCGCCTCCGCCTCCGCCGGAGGCGGTGCCGTTGCCGCACGCGGCCAGGACGGCGGCCGTCGCGGCGGCCAGGGCGGCGGAAAGCAGGCGCGTGAGGCGTGGTCGTGACATGGCGGAGAGTTCCTTTTGCAGTGGGAGGGGGATTGACGAGGCTTGGCAGGGGCTCAGACGCGGCCGCGCCAAGGGATGAGCCGGGTCTCCGCGGCGCGCAGCAGGCCGTCGATCAGCAGGCCGGACAGGCCAATGGCGAGCAGCCCGAGCACCACGACGTCGGTCTGCAGGTAGCGCTGGGCGTCCCGGACCATCCCCCCGATGCCGGGCACGCCGTTGACGGTCTCCGCCGCGACGACCGAGGAGTACGCGACCCCGACGGCCAGCCGGACACCGGTGAAGATCTCCGGCAGGGCGGCGGGCAGCACGACATCCTTGATCGCGTCCCACCGTGAGGCGCCCAGTGCCCGGGCCGCCTCCACCAGGCCGGTCGGCGCGCCGTGGACGGCCGCGGCGGTGGCCACGGCGACCGGCGGGAGCGCGGCGATGGCGAGCAGCCACAGCTTGGGCGTCTCGTCGATGCCGAACCAGATGATGAGCAGGCTGAAGTACGCCAGCGGAGGCAGGGCCCGTACGAACGTCACGACCGGCTCGGCCACGAGGCGGATCCACGGCACGGCGCCCAGGACGACGCCGAGGACGAGCCCCGCCGCCACGCCGAGCGCCGAGCCGATGAGGATGCGGCGCAGGCTGATTCCCAGGTGCTCGACGAGCAGGTGACCGCCGTAGCCGCGAACGCCGTCGTGGGTGGTGGACAGCAGGACGAGCTGGTCCCACACGGCCCGGGGCGCGGGCACGAACGACGGGTTGCCCACCGCTGCCGCCGCCAGCTGCCACAGCGCGAGCAGTGCGAACAGCGACAGCACCCGCACGCCGATCCGGCGGGCCCTGCGCCCCCGCCGGGCCGGCGTCGGGGCGGCAGGCGTTCCTTCGGCGGGCGGCGGACCGGCGGACTCGGGCGCCTCGTCCGGCGTCGGAAGGCGGGGGGCGGCGGAGACGGATCTGGAGGGGGATGACGTCACAGTGGTCGCTCCGGGATGAGGGCTCCGGGCCGCGCCGCTCGATCGCGGGCACGGCACGGCGATGGAAGGAGGACGGCCGGCGAAGGTGACCGCGCCGGCCGGGAGGTCGAGGTTCAGGAGCGACAGGCCGAGCCGTTCAGACGGCACAGGTCGACGTGCCGACGCCGGACCAACCACGATGCCGAATACACAGGTATTTCCTACCAAATTTGTAGGGTGATGGCAATCGAGCGCCAGGCGAAGAGCATGCCGTTGGCGTTTCTCCCCGGCGAGACTGGATGTCATACTGACATTTATGGTCTAAATTGTCAGAATCGATTACCCCCTGAACCGGGAGCAGGCATGTGGCCAACGGTCCTTCTGAGCTTCTTCGCCGGCGTCTTCGCGGCGAACGCGACGCCGCACTTCGTGAAGGGGATCACCAAAGAGGGCTTCCCTACGCCGTTCGGCTACGGGCCGCTGGTCAACGTGGTCGCGGGCTGGGGGATGTACCTGATCGCGGCCGCGCTGACCGCGACCGCCGACGTGGGCGCGCACCCTCTGCCCGCCGCCGTCGCGGGAGCGGTCGGCGTCCTGGTCATGGGCGTCTTCCACGCGCGTATCGGCGCCTTCGGCAAGAAGCCCCCGACCGCCGAGTGACCGTCCGGCCAGGGACGGTTACGGCCTTCTCGTCAGGAATCGGTCGTGGCTGACGAGTTCGGCGGGACGGTCTTGGCCCACTCGGCCCACTCGGCGAGGGTCCGATAGAGGCGTACGCCGGCTTCGATGGCGATGCGCATGGATCGGGTCTGGGGACTGTCGCCGAACTCGCCGCGATCCTTGGCCTTCGGGTACTCCTCGTAACGCGCCGCCGCCTCGGCGAAGAAGCGGGCCTCCTCGTCGAGGTGGCGGCGCAGGTCGTCGGGCTTCATGGCGCATCCCGGTGATCGCCGTGGAGCCAGGGGCCACCGCCACCGCCACCTTCGACAAGGCCGGCGCCGCCGCGCGCAAGGCGCTGGCGGCCGCCGACCCGCACAGGGTCGCGCTGTACGACGACCACCTCGAGCGTTTCGCAAGGCGATCGCCAACCAGAAGACCGGCCCGGCCGAGGCCGTCGCCGCCACGATCGCGACGGCCGTCGAGGCGCGTGATCCCAAGCGGCGCTACCCGGTCAGCGCGGACGTCCGCGTCTACGGCATGCTGGCGCACGCCCCTGCGGGGCTGCGCGAGCAGCTGGTCACCCGGGCGTTCGGGCTGCGGGGCGTCCGCGCGGGCGGTGGCGCGCCCTGATCGGCGCGGAGCGGAACTCGGCTGCGTGGTGGCGAGCTGACGGAACGCGTATATCGTGTCAGCATGACGGATGCCGCCGAGGCCAAGCGCGACCACATCGTGGCCGCCGCGCTCGACGTGTTCGGCAGGTACGGCTACCGCCGCACCTCCATGGACCTGATCGCACGTGCGGCGCGCATGTCGCGTCCGGCCGTCTATCTGCACTTCAAAGGCAAGGAAGACGTCTTCAGGGCGGTCGCGCGGAGGTTCGCCGACGACATCGTCGCCGCGGCCGAGGCCGCACGGCGCTCCGGCCGGCCCGTCGCCGACCGCCTCTACGACGTCCTGGTCATCAAGATCGAGTTTTTCGCCGGCGCGGTCGAGGCGGAGTACCGGGCGGAGCTGTTCGCCGAGGCCCAAGTGATCGTCGAGGACGTGATGGCCTCGTTCGAGTCGGCCTATCTGTCGGTCGTCGAGGCCACGCTCGGCGACGCGGCCGAGGAACTCGACCTGCTCGACGCGACCCTGTCCGCCGCGGACGCCGCCGCCGTCCTGGTGGACGCGCTGTCGGGGATAGTGCGGGAGAAGGCGGAGCCGGCCGTCCTGCGCAAGCGCCTGCGTCAGCTCGTGGAGCTCGCGGTCAGGGGCCTGACCAGCAGGCCGGCCGCCGTGCTCCACGCGTGACGCCCGGCACAGCCCGGACTGGGCCGTGTCGCCGAAGCGTCAGCCCGTATCAGCAGAGTGGCCAGGGTGACGGCGACCTGGTGAGAACCGTGGCGATGCCACGCCGGCGTGGCTCACGGGATCGCGAGCGCCATGACCGCCGTCATGTCCCCTCCCCCAAGGCGTTCGCACGAGCGGTCTTCGCCTCCTCGCCCACCAGGTAGTACACGGTCGTGCCCGGCAGCCCGGCACCTGAAGTGAGGCCGGGCCGTCGGCCACCGGCGCCTCCATCGGCTGGGCCCACGCCGTGAGGCACTCGGCCCGTACCTCGCGGACGACACGCCCTAGGCGGGCGGGCAGTCCAGGGTCGTGCCCGTTCTGGGGGTGACCGAGCCGTAGTAGCGCACCCTCGAACACGGGACCACGTTGCCGGTCACCACGACGTCGGTGATCGGGCCGGCGTCGTCGGCCCGTACCGCCAGCCAGTCCCGGACACCGCAGCTCGTCACCTGGTTGCCGGTGATCTCCACCCCGCGCAGGGGCCCACCGGCGACCGACTTGACGTAGATGCCGCCCTCGCAGCCATCCACCCGGTTGCCCGCGATGCGCGCGCCGGTGGCGTTCACGGTGGCGATGCCGTCCCAGCGGGTGTTGCGTACGGTGTTGTTCTCGATCCGTACGCCGGAGTGCGGGTGGTCGGGGTCGGTGGTGTGCGACCCGGTGAACTGGCCCCAGCCGGCCTGTGAGCCGGAGGCGTCGCAGGTGTTGCCGGTCAGCAGGATGTCGCGGCACGGCGTCAGGTCGCCGGCGCCGCCCCAGGTGTTGCCCTCTGCGGGAAGGTCCAGCTGGACGGCCTCACCGTGCCACAGCCCCTGGCCCGGATCGGCGATCCAGCCCTTGAGCACGCAGTCGCGCACGGTGCCGCGGCGCACCGCGTTCAGCTCGATGCCGTGCCACCACTTGACGTTCCACATGGTCACGCCCTGGATGAGCACGTCGCTGGAATGAATGATCGTGATGCCGTTCATGGCCGGCGCCTGGTCCAGGCTGTCGCGTTGGACGAAGTCCCACACCGGATCCCAGCTGCCGCCGGTGATGGCGATGTTGCCCGCCCCGGCGTAACCGCCGGTCGCGGCGCCGACGGCGTTGAGGACCATGGTGCGTTTGACGCCCTCGGCGGGGAATCGGGCCACGATCCTGGCGTCGGTCGCGTCAAGGTGCGTGTTCCCGTACACGATCAGCGGCTTGGTCAGCAGGTATGTGGCCTTGGGGACCTTGGCGACGTACCGTCCGGCGGCGTCCCTGGTGCCCCTGCCGTCCCTGGCCTGGTCGAGCAGCGCCTGGATGTCCGAGCCGCTCACGTAGTCGGGCAGGGCGGCCGACGACGCCCGGGGACGCGAGGCCAGCACGCCCGCCGCTCCGGCGAGGAAGGCCCGTCGTCCGATCATCGTCGCGTCCTTTCCAGCAGCACCGCCGCGGCGGCCAGGAGGAGAGCGAAACACGCGGGGCCGATCGCCTGGGCCGGCTCGTGCCGGACGACCCCGATCAGAGCGTCGACCGCCTGGACGGCCGCGTTGAGTGCGAGAACCAGGGCCAGCGGGCGCCAGGCGCGCAGGGCCGCGCACAGCAGCAGGGCGCCGAGGAGCACGACGCCGCGTGCGGACATGTAGGCCGCGAACACGCGGGCCGCCGTGGCGTCCCCGCCTGGCACCAAAGCGCCCGGGGTCAGGACGCCGCCCACGGCGAAGTAGCCGGAGGCCGCGGCCGTCGCGACCGCCACGACGGACGCGAACACACGGGTGGATGCGTTGGGTGCCGGATGATTCGGCTGCCTGATCATTTGGTCTTGCCTTCCTGCTCACGAAGCCCGGCCAGGCCGCGGCGGAGCGGTTCCCCGCCCGCCTGGCCCCCTTTGGACGCCGAGCTTTCGGGCGGGCTCGAGCCTGCCGGGCCTGCCATGCGCACCGCCCTGGCCGAGGCCGCCCTCACGCACGCGGTACGACCGCTAGAGATCCCACATCTGGCCGTAGCCGTCGTTGCAGGTCCACTGGATCAGCTCCGCCCCGTTGGCCGAGGTGCCGTTGGGGAGCGCCGCGCACTTCCCGCTGCCGTTGTTGACGAAGGTCTCGTCGCGCCGGAGCCACTGCTGGCTCTCGTGCCCGTTGCAGGTCCACTGGATCAAGCGTGCGCCGTTGCTCGTGCTGCCGTCGGCGACGGCCAGGCACAGGCCGCTGTGGTCGTTCACGACCTCCACCGTGTAGGAGTGGATCCTGCCCACCCGCAGATGCCAGAACTGACCCGGACTGCTGGTGAGGCAGTCCCACTGGATCACGGCCGCCCCGTTCGCCGTGCTGGAGTTCCCGATGGCCATGCACTTGCCGGTGGCCCAGCTCGCGACCTGGCCCGGAGCCAGGGCGGCCTGCGCGGGCGCCGCCGTCACAGTCAAGGTCATTCCGGTCGCTACGGCCGCGAGCCACTTGGCGGTTCTCATACGAATGCGCCCTCTCCACGCTCTGACGTCCTGACAATCTAAGCAGAAATTGTCATATGGTCCAAGCCTGCCCGTCTCCTGGACCTCGCCCAGGCCGATGACGAGGCCGCCGACGCCGGCGAAGGGGACGAGGTATGGTCGCCCCATGCCTGACCCGATCTTCAGCCACCCTCGCCTGGCCGCCGTCTACGACGCGTTCGACGGCGACCGCGACGACCTGGACGCCTATCTCGGCATCGCCGACGAGCTGGGCGCGGACCGCGTGCTCGACGTCGGCTGCGGAACGGGGTGCCTGGCGATTCTGCTGGCGGACAGCGGACGCACGGTCATGGGCGTCGATCCCGCCGAGGCGTCGCTGCGGATCGCCGGATCGAAGGATCGGACCGGAAGGATCACCTGGGTCCACGGCGATGCCACCGAGGTCCCGGCGTTCGGCGCCGACCTCGCCGTGATGACGGGGAACGTGGCGCAGGTCTTCCTCACCGACGACGACTGGACGCGGACCCTCCGGGGCATCCACGGCGCGCTTCGCCCGGGGGGCCATCTCGTGTTCGAGACCAGGCGTCCCGAACGCCGGGCGTGGGAAGAGTGGGCTTCCGACACCGGTCCCGTCGTCCTCGACCTCCCGGAGATCGGGCTCGTGGAGCGGCGCCTCGAAGTCACCGACGTGAGCCTGCCGTCGGTGTCCTTCCGCTACACCTACACGTTCCTGGCGGACGGCGCGGTCGTCACGTCGGACTCGACCCTCCGGTTCCGCGACCGCGACGAAGTGGAGACCAGCCTGGTCGCGAACGGCTATCGCGTGCTGGAGGTGCGGGACGCCCCCGATCGCCCGGGCCGTGAATACGTGTTCGTCGCAAAGCGCGCGACGTGAAGCGCCTCAGTGGTCGCCCGCGTCGGTGAGGAGGCGGCGGGCCTGGCGGACGACGGCCTCGTCGGCGAAGCGGCCGTCGGCGAGGGCGACCGCGCCCTGGTCGGCGGCGGAGACGACCTCCAGGGCGGCCACGATCTCCTCCCTGGTCGGGCGGTAGGCCGCCGCGAACCACCGCGAAGCCGACGCGCGTGTGCGTGCGGCCTCCGATCCGATCAGGACGAAAGCGTAGATCCCGCGCGCGGCCGCGTTCCACGGACGGTCAGACTACGACGGCGGTGAGTTCTTGCCGACCTGCGAAGAAACACGCTGAAGACATACAAATAGAGCCTGGACATATAGAACCGCCTCCTGTTGCCTCCATAAGTGGAAACGGGAAACACCGGAGCGTGTCTTGTCTGACCGACAGCAGCTGACGCAGGCTGGTGAGCGCTGATCCACTGCTTCGCGGACAAGGCGGTGGCGGAGGTTCACGTGGTTCAGCAGTTGGTCCTCTTCGGTACGGAGCTTCGGAAGCGGCGCCTCGCTGCCGATCTCACCCTTACCGATTTATCCAAACTAGTGCATTACAGCAAAGGTCAGCTCAGCAAAGTCGAGCGAGGAATCAAGGCCCCGAGCCGGGAGTTGGCTCGTCTCTGCGATACCGCGCTCAATGCCGGAGGGAAACTCGCCGGCCTGGTAAATGAGCGGCTTCCCCGAGAAGGACCTGAAGAAACGACCGGCGACGACGAGGTGTGGCTGATGCAGTTATCCGCAGATGGACGAAGCTGGTTCCAGCCCATGAGTCGAAGGCAAGCGCTGGCCTCGGGTGCGGCCTCGATCGCGGGCATGAGCATCGGCGGGCTGACGAACCCGCTTGCGGGCAAAGACGGGTCGCTTCTCGGAGCATCTCGATCGCTGTTCGACTACTACCGGCAACTCGGCCAGACCGTCGCTCCCAATGTCTTGATCCCCGCACTTATCGCGCAGACTCATACGCTCCGAGAACTGTCCAGCCGTGCCGACACCCGGACTCGCCAAGGGCTGCTGAAGCTCGGTTCCCGGTACGCCGAGTACGTCGGCTGGCTCGTGCAGGAGACGGGCAACGAGCAGGCAGCGCTGTGGTGGACACAACGAGCCGTGGATCTGGCCGCCGCCGGGGGCGACTACGACTTGGCCGCGTACGCACTGGTCCGCCGGGCACTTGTCACGCTCTACCGAGCGGATGCCACGCAAACCGTCGAGTTGGCCCAGCGAGCCCAGAACGACAGGGTCCCGCCGCGAATCCGCGGTCTGGCCGCGCAGCGCGAGGCACAGGGGCACGCGCTCGCGGGCGACTACGACGCCTGCATGCGCGCACTGGACCGCGCGAGGGAACTACTCGCCCTGGCTGTACCGGACTCCGACACACCCGTCATCGGCACTACCAATCTCCCCGACCCGGTCGCAATGGTCTCCGGCTGGTGCCTCTATGACCTGGGGCGGCCGGCCGATGCCGCTGAGATCATGGAGACCCAGTTGTCGCAGGTGTCGTCCCAGGCCATGCGGACCCAAGTGCGCTATGGCCTACGCTGCGCGCTCGCCCATGCCGCGGCCGGCGAGGTCGACCACGCGTGCGATCTCGCCATGCGGTTGTTGGGCAGCGTCACCGCGGTGGGCTCCGCCACGATCACCACCGACCTGCGTGCCCTCGCCCGCGTCCTGGCCCGTCATCCGCGCAACCGGTCGGTGCGCGATCTCGCCCCCGAACTCGGCACGACCCTGCAGATCATCACACCGTAGAAGAAAGGATCCGCATGCCCACCGTGTTCATCAACTATCGCACAGGCGACGGCGACAAGACCGCCATCCTCATCGAGCAGGAACTGTCCAAGATAATGGGAGGGAAGGAACAGATCTTCCGCGCTACCAGATCCATCAGGCCCGGCCAGCGTTTTCCCGAAGAACTGCTCGGCAACGTGCGGCGCGCCACCGTCATCCTCGCCGTTATCGGTCCCAGCTGGACCAGTTCTGCGAAGCTGCGTGACAAGGACGATTGGGTCCGGCGGGAACTCCGCGAGGCGCACACCCTCGGAATACCGGTCATCCCGGTTCTGGAAGGGCCGGGAGCCAGACGGCTCGACCCGGCGGAGCTGCCGCTCGAACTTAAGTGGCTCACCGAGGTCCAGTCGGAGCGCCTGAACCTGGAGAACCTCGAGGCCGACCTTGGGCGCCTGTTCACCAGGTTGTCCGAATGGATTCCGTCACTCAGGTCCGTGACCCGTCAGACTTCCGGGCCGGCGGCGGACACTGCCGCCCCAGGCTCGCTGCGCAATTCGGCCGGCACGATGTATGGCCCTGCCATCCAGGGTCGTGACGTCACCACCGGGGACATCACCACCGGTGACGTCATGACCGGCGAGATCCGCACCTATATCAGGGATAACCGCGGCACAGCTCACACGGGCGACGGCAACATCTACAACCAGCAATTCTCCGGTAACGGGGCGGCGTTCGTCGCAGGTGACAACCACGGAGGCATCGGCCACCGATTCGACGGCGTCCGTGAGGACGACAAGGAGGACGGCCATTGAGCGAGCAGGTTAGGTCATCCGTCTCCGTCAATCACGGATTCCTGCACACGGGCGACGGCGACCTCAACGTCTTCCTCCAACTGGCGGCGGCCGCGGGCAAGGATCCGCGGGTCGTCGCCGACGATCACCTGAGATGGCTCCGCCGACGTTTCCTCGAACCCGGTGGCTTCGGCAGAGCACGTACCGTCCTGGAATCGTCGGGCACCGTTCTCCTCGAAGGAGCTCCGGGCACCGGTCGGAAGGCCGCGGCCTGGATGCTCCTTGCCGAGCTGTACTCAGGGGCCGAGACGTTCAAGGAGATCCTGCCGGAGGAGAAACCCCCTTATCTCCGCACCGGCCACGTCAGCGAGGGCGCTTTGTTGCTCGTGGACCTGTCCGTCATCACCAGCGAGGCAAGCTGGACGGAGATCCAGAACGAGCTTCCCGGTTTCCGTACAGCCGTACGCGAGCACGGGGCCCATTTGGTGGCGGTGCTTCCTGACACGACGGCCGACCCGCTCGGTGCGGACCTGCGCCCCTTCCGGGTCGAGATCACCCGTCCCCGGGCTGGACCGGCGCTCCAGCGCTATTTACGTGCGGGGGGCGTCCCCGCCGCCGAGACCGGCCCGGAGCCTGCCGGCCTTTCGGGATTCCTGGCCGTCAACCCGCCCATGCGGCGAATCGCCTATTTCGCCGAGCTCGTCATCGAGGCACGAGCGTCGGCCAGGCCAGAAGACGATTTCGCAGCCTGGTGCGCCGCCGCTTTAGCCGTGCTGGACAACAAGCAGAGCGTGCGCGTCACGGAAAAGCTGGCAGTACTCGTGCAGGGCCCACAGCGGGCGCTACTGCTGGCCACCGCCATGCTTCACGGAGCTCCCGCCGAGGTTGTCCGCCGAGGAGCCGCCCAAATGCTGCAGGTGGTGGAGCATCCGCAGGACACGCTCCCGCTGCTGGAACACGAGGACATCACCGTACGGTTGAAAGCCATCGACGCGGCGGCCGACTCCTCGGGACGGGTGAGATTTACCTCGTTCGGGTACGACGCGGCGGTCCGGGCGCACTTCTGGGCCCACTGGCCCGAATTGCGACAACCCATCGAGCGGTGGATGACCGACACCGTGGGCTTGCCCGGTATGGAGGACAGTGACCGCGAGACCCTGGTCAAACGGTTCGCAGATCTGTGCCTGCACGACAGGTACCGGGACCTGCTGCTGGATTTCGTACGGCAGTGCGCGCAGGACAACCGGAACGGCGACCGCATGAGCGCCGCCGTACAGGCACTGCGGCGGGGCCTCGAACACGAGGCGCACGGCAGGTTCTTCCGAAGAAGGATCTACGACTGGTCAAAGGACACGGCCATCTCCAAGGGCCTCTCGCAGGTGCTCGTCGTGGCGTGCTGGAAGGTGATCGCCGTCCACCATCCGGACCAGGCCATGGTGCGACTCCACCATCTGGCCCGCAGGGAGCGCGGCACGACGCATGCCCGCGATGCCCTCGATCGGATAGTGGCCGCCGACGACCAGCTCCGCGTCTGGATGCTGAAGCGGCTGGCTGATCGGCTCGAGTCGGCGGACGAGACATGGAAGCGCTTCGACGCCGGCATGTTCCTCGAGTTCGTCGGCACGGTTCCGCTCACGGCTCCCGGCCCGCTCACCCGGCCGCCGCTGTCCGACCCCGCCGTCCGGGAACGGCTGATCTCCGGCTGGCATGCCGTCCTCCGCCTGCACCCTTACGAAACTTGGCGTCGTCAGGCCGAACGTTGGATCCGAGCGGCCCTGGAGGACGAGCGGAACCGCGAGCATCTCCTCGACGTGCTCGTCGGCGGCGGCGGACAGCGTACGGATCTCCTCGCTCCCCTTTACATCGTCACGCGGGACCTTGCGCTCCCCACGTCGGAGACGCGCGAGCGCCACGCCCGCCTCGTCGGCCTCGTCCGGCAGAAGATCGACGCTGCTCTGGGCCTGCAGATGGCGTAAGCCCCTCATCAGGACAATGGATCAGAAAGACAATGTCATGAGTTCTGGTCGCAGAACGGTTACGGTGTATTTCGTCCTCTTCGCGGGATTGATTCTCGCTGGCCTCATTGCCTTCGCCCCGGTGCCTCCCTGGGTGTGGATCGTACTCGCCGCGGCGACCGCCGTCGTCGTGCTCCTGGTCAGAAGCATCGGCCGGGGAACGGACGACGCACTCCCTGTCGAGATGCCCTACTCTCCGCCCACTCCGCCGGAGCCCCGTGAGCAGCGCATCATCGATGTGGCGCTGCCAAGCGAGGAGGAGGACTACGACTTCCTGTTCTCGGCGGCGGTGCGATGGTCTCCGATCGCCGGAGCGGCGGGAGAGCCTGGAGTCAACCTCGCCGGGCTGGCGGTCGACGCGATTCTGGAACGCGCCAAAGCCATCACGAGGAACCGCCCTCCTAGCAGAGCCTCCCTCGTCCAGCACGAACTGAACGGCGCGCTGGGCACGATGCGACCGGACGCCGCGGAACGCGTGTGGGCGATGGCCGAGTCGGTCACGCTCTCCCTCCCCGACCCTGACCGGCAGCGACTGGACAAGCTCGCCGAGATACGGAAGCAGAAGGCCGTCTGGGAACACGAGAGAACCTACGAACAGAGCAAACGGCAGTACCTCGGGGAGGACGTGCTCAAGGATCCGGGCAGCGCCGTGGTCTGGTGGCTCGCCAGGAACGACGACCGCGTGGAGAAGGTGGTGCAGGATCTGGGCATCCTCGCCCAGGTTTCCTCCGCCGCGAATAACCAGGAGGTGCCGGAGTGTTTCCGGCCCTTTGTCCCGTGGACGCCCTCCGCTCAAGCAGAGGACGAGCCGCTGGTGAGCGACCCCGCGCAGGACGCCACCGACCATTTCGCCGCGTTCCTGGCCGCAGCCGGCTTCCCCGACGGCGACCCACAGCGTGCCCTGTTCAGTCGGCAGGTCGCCGAATACCTCGTCAGATACGGCAAACAGAGCGTGGCCGACGACCTGACGCACCGGTTCGACGCCCCCAGCACATTCCCACCCGACGAAGGGTCTGTCCCCAATGAACGGGCCGGTGAAGGGCCGCCCTACGACGACCTCGGCTGATCCGGTCAGTGGTCGCCCGCGTCGGTGAGGAGGCGGCGGGCCTGGCGGACGACGGCCTCGTCGACGAAGCGGCCGTCGGCGAGGGCGACCGCGCCCTGGTCGGCGGCGGAGACGACCTCCAGGGCGGCCACGATCTCCTCCCTGGTCGGGCGGTAGGCCGCCGCGATCACCGGAAGCTGGATGGGGTGGATGGCCGCCCGGCCGCGGAAGCCCATGGCCCGGCCCGCCGCGCAGGAGGCGGCAAGGCCGTCGAGGTCGCGGACGTTCGTGTACACCGACTGGGCCGGGGCCGGCAGCCCCGCCGCCCGGGCCGCGACCACGATGCGGGACCGGGCCCAGGTCAGGCCCGCCTCGTCGGTCACGCCGAGGTCGGCGCGCAGGTCGGCCTCGCCCAGGCCGATCCCGGCGACGGCCGGTGAGGCGGTGGCGATCTCGAAGGCGCGCTCCAGCCCGAGGGCCGACTCGATGATCGGGCGCAGCGGCACGCCCGGCACCGCGTCGGCGATCCAGCGGACCTCGTCGGCCGACTCCACCTTGGGGATGCGCACGCCGCCGCCGCCGTGCAGCAGCGTTCCGAGCGCGTGCAGGTCGGCCTGGCCGTACGGCGTGCGGACGTCGTTGACGCGGACCTCCACGCGCGGCTGCGGCGTGGCCAGCAGGGCGACGACCCCGGCCCGGGCAATGCCCTTGTTCTCCGGGGCGACCGCGTCCTCCAGGTCCACGATCACCATGTCCGCCTCGCCGCCGAGGGCCTTGCCGATCCGGTCCGGGCGGTCGGCGGGCACGTACAACCACGTCAGGGGTCCGGAAGAAGGCATGGCGTCAACTCCTCGCGAATCCTCCGTGCCCCTTTCCGGAAGATCTCCACTCATGCCCGATCACCTTGTGACATGTCACACCACGCCCTTGGCCCGCAGCGCCTCGATCTCCGCGCCGGTCAGGCCGAGGCCGTGCAGGATCTCGTCGGTGTCGGCGCCGTGCGGACGGCCGGTCCACCGGATCCGTCCCGGAGTCTCCGACAGCCGGAACATCACGTTCTGCATCCGCAGCGGGCCGAGCTCGGGGTCCTCCACGGTGGTCACGGCGTCGAGCGCCGCCAGCTGCGGGTCGGCCAGCACGTCGCGCACGTCGTAGATCGGCGCCACCGCGGCCTCCGCCTCCTCGAACGCCCGCAGCACCTCCTCCCGGGTCCGCTCGCCGACCCACGCCGCCACGGCCGCGTCGAGCTCGTCCGCGTGCGCCACCCGGCCCGCGCCGGTGGCGAACCACGGCTCGTCCACCAGGTCGGGCCGTCCGACCAGGCGCATCACCCGTTCCGCGATGCTCTGCGCCGAGGTGGAGACCGCGACCCAGGAGCCGTCTCGGCACCTGTAGGTGTTGCGCGGCGCGTTGTTGACCGAGCGGTTGCCCGTACGCGGGGGCACGACGCCGAGCCGGTCGTAGATGGTCGGCTGGGCGCCGAGCACCGTCAGGATCGGCTCGATGATCGACAGGTCGACGACCTGCCCGCGCCCCGACCGCAGGGCCGTCATCACGGCGAACGCGGTGGCCAGCGCGCAGATGCCGTCCGCGAGCCCGAACGGCGGCAGCGTGGGCGGCCCGCCGGGCTCCCCCGTCATCGCGGCGAACCCGCTCATCGCCTCGGCGAGGGTGCCGAAGCCGGGCCGCCGCGCGTACGGGCCGAACTGGCCGAACCCGGTGACCCGGGCGAGCACCAGGTCGGGGTTGACCTCGCTGAGCCGGTCCCAGGACAGGTTCCAGCGCTCGAGCGTGCCGGGACGGAAGTTCTCGATGAGCACGTCGGCGTCCTCGACGAGCCGGACCATCAGGTCCTGGCCCTCCGCGGCGGACAGGTCGAGCGTCATCGTCCGCTTGTTGCGGCCGAGCATCTTCCACCAGAGCCCCTCGGGCCCGTGCCCGCGCGAGGGGTCCGGCCTGCGCGGGTGCTCCACCTTGACGACGTCCGCGCCGTAGTCGCCGAGCAGCATCGCCGCGGTCGGCCCGGCGAACAGTGTGGCCGCGTCGATGACGCGGACCCCCTCCAGCGGCCCGCCTGTGCTCACAGTCCCTCCAGAAGACGGTCGATCTCGTGGCGGTGCGGCATGGAGGTGCTGGCGCCCTCCCGCTGCACCGACAGCGCCGCCGCGGCCGAGGCGAAGCGCAGCGCCCGCGCCGGGTCGGCCCCCTCGGTCCTGGCCACGGCCAGCGCCCCCGCGAACGTGTCCCCCGCCGCCGTGGTGTCCACCGCCCGCACCGGTACGGCGGCCTCACGCAGGCGGGTGCCGTCGCGCGAGCCGTACAGGGCGCCCCGGGCGCCCAGGGTGACGACGACCTCGGGGACGAGGTCGAGCAGCGCCTCCAGCGCGTCCCGGGGATCGTCACGGCCGGTGAGGGCCGCCGCCTCGTGCTCGTTTGGCACGATGAGGTCGACGGCCTCCAGCAGCTCGGCGGGCAGCGGCACCGCCGGGGCCGGGGTCAGGATCACCTCAGCGCCGGGAACGTGAGCCGCGGCGACCACGGCGTCCATCGGCAGCTCCAGTTGCAGCAGCAGCGCGTCGGACCGGCCGATGATCTCCGCGTCCCGCCCGGCGGGCCCGGTGACCGCGCCGTTCGCGCCGGGCACCACGATGATCGAGTTGTCGCCGCCGTCCTGCACGACGATGTGGGCGACGCCCGAAGCGCCGGGCACGACCCGCAGCCCGGCCACCTCCACGCCCGCCTCGGCGAGCGCGGCGCGCAGCACCGGCCCGAACGCGTCGTCCCCCACCGCCCCGAGGAAGGCCACCTCCGCCCCCGCGCGGGCCGCGGCGATCGCCTGGTTGGCCCCCTTGCCGCCGGGAATCGTGCGGAACTCCCGGCCCGTGATGGTCTCCCCCGGCTTGGGAGCCTGGGCGACGTACGCCACCAGGTCCATGTTGGCGCTGCCGAACACCGAGATCACCGTCGGTCCCCCTCACCAAGCGCGAGCGTGCGGGCGGCGAGCGACTCGATCGAGACGCCGTCGAAGCCGGGCAGGCTGCTGGCCAGCCGGTCCCGGGTCGTCCACCGCTCGGGGACGCCGCCCGCCAGCGCCCCGGCGATCGACCCGGCCGTGGCGGCGGCCGAGTCGGTGTCCCAGCCGCCGGCCACGGCAGCGCCGACGGTCGCGGCGAAGTCCCCGGCGCCGTGGACGAGGGCCGCCGCCAGCAGCGCCGCGTTGTTGACCGTGTGCACCCAGTGGAGGTGCCCGTGCCGCGCGTACAGCCGGTCGGCGACCCGCTCGAAGTCCGGCTCGGCCGCGGCGTCCGCGACGGCCTGCCGTACGGCTTCGGCCAGCCGCGAGCCGGACGGCACGACCGACAGCCCGGCCTCGATCACCTCGCCCACGCCCCCGGCCACGAGCGCCTGCGCGCACATCGCGGCGGCGAACATCGCGCCGTAGATCCCGTTGGCCGTGTGGCTGAGCCGGGCGTCCCGCCACGCCCATGCCGCGGCCGTCGCCGGGTCGCCCGGATTGGCCCAGCCGTACACGTCAGCCCTGATCAGCGCGCCGATCCACTCGCGGAACGGGTTGCGATGGACGGCGGTCGCGGGGGGTTCGAGACCCGCGAGCAGGTTGCGGTAGGCCGCCCGCTCGGCGGTGAAGACCCGCCCGGCGGGCAGCGCGTCGAGCCAGGTCCGCGCCACGTCCTCGGTCGTGAAGTCCGGTCCGTGCCGTTCGAGCACGGCGAGCGCGAGCAGCGCGTAGTTGAGGTCGTCGTCCTCGGGCACGCCGTCGATGTTCTCGGCGAGGCTGGTGGCCGCGCTGCGGCGGTTCCACGGCCACCGCTCCGCGATCTCCGGCGGCAGCCCCTTCGCGGTGAACCAGCCGCGGATCGGCCAGTTGCCGGTCGCCTCGGCGATGGCCCTGATCCCCTCGCGGGGGATCTTCTCCACCGGCTTGCCGAGCAGGCATCCGGCGGCCCTCCCCCACCACGCGGCCCGGACCCGCCCGGGCTCGGGCCGGGCGGGCGGGCAGGAGGCGGGCCAGTCCGGGCAGCTCGCGACGATCTCCTCGAACCCCGACGGCTCGGGCAGCGGCGAGGGGATCGCCGCGAGTTCGTCGAGCAGTTCCCCCGCCAGCGTGCGCAGCTCTGCGGGGGCGGGCCCCGGGGAGGCGCCCGCCCGGGGCGGGGCGTCGTGTCCCCCCGCGGCGTGCCAGCGGTCGCCGATGGCCGCCACCTCGGGGAGCGCCCCACGTCCGTCCTCGGCCGCCTGCCGCAGCTCGTGGCCGACGAGGTCCTCCGGCTGCACCCAGGTCAGCCGGATCATCGCGCGTCCCCCTCCCCGCGCGACCCGAGCAGGGCGTCGAAGGCGGCCTCGTGCGCGCGGCGGCGCTCCCGGTCGGCCCGGTGCACCCGCCGCGCCACGGCCGCGAGCGCCAGCCCCGGCCCGACCAGGTCCGTACGGCTGGCCGTCGCCACCTGCTCCAGCCAGTCGGCGGGGACGGCGGCCCGCCCGCCGAGCGCCCCGGCGACGGCGCCGCCCATCGAGGCGATCGAGTCGGCGTCGCGCCCGTAGTTGACGCCGCCGAGCACGGTCTCGCGGTAGTCGCCCTTGGCCATCACCAGGAACGCGAGCGCGAGCGGCAGCTCCTCGATGCTGTGCACCCGGCTCGGCCGCCGCGCCCCGAGACCCTGGTCGCGGTAGGTGTCGGCCACCGTGTCGTACGGCCTGATCGCCGCCCGCAGGGCCTCGAACGAGCCCTCCCAGTGGCCGAGGCCCCGGGCGACCGAGCACACGGCGTCGATGGCGGACCGGGTGCCGTCGCGGGCGAGCCGCAGGCAGGCGGCGACGACCGAGTCGGGCGTCGCCCCCGGCCGCATCGCCTCGGCGACCGCCGCCGCGAGCACCCCCGCCGCCTCGCGGCCGTAGCTCGACTGGTGCGCCCCGGCCAGGTCGATCGCCTCGGCGTACGCGCCGTCGGGGTCGCCGGCGTTGACGACGCCGACCGGGGCCATGTACATCGCGGCGCCGCAGTTGACGATGTTGCCCACGCCCGCCTCGCGAGGGTCGGCGTGGCCGTAGTGCAGCCGCAGCACGAGCCACTTCTCCGCGAGGAACACCCGGTGGAGCGGCAGCGCCTCGGCCTCCAGCTCGGGGATCCACCGCTTCTCCCCCATCATCTCGGGGACCAGATGCTCGGCGGCGGCGTAGGCGTCGAGGTGGGCGCCGACCCGCTCGTACACCCGGATGAGGGCGTGCGTCATCAACGTGTCGTCGGTGACGTGGCCGTCTCCCTTGTGGTACGGCGCGATCGGGCGGGCGTTGCGCCAGTCCTCGTTGAAGGGAGGGACGACGCCGCGGACACGGCCTCCGTAGCGCTCCTGGATCTGCTCGGGCGTCCACCCCTCGGTGGCCCCGCCGAGCGCGTCACCCACCGCGGCGCCCGCCACACACCCCACGGCGCGATCGGCCAGCAGGTCATCATCCGGCAGGTCCTCCTGCGGCGTCATCCAGTCCTCCCCCTTGTCCGTACGCGTGACGGGCGTCATGCGAGTCGCCCGGCGATGTCCAGCAGGTCGGTTCCCGCGAGCTCCGGCAGGCAGCAACCGGCCAGGGTGCGGACCCGCTCGCGCCAGGCGGCGGGCAGCGCGTCGTACCCCGCGGCGCAGCCGAGCAGCGCACCCGTGAGCGCGGGCGCGGAGTCGGCGACCGGCGCGAGGCAGGCCGCCGCCGAGACGCCCGCACCGAACGCCTCCGCGCCGAACTCCTTCACACCGAACTCCTCCATACCGCGCGTCCCTCCGGCGGAGGAGACGGCGGCCTCCGCGAGGGCCAGCGCGATCGGCACCGTCTGCGCGGCGGCCACGCCGTAGCTGTAGACGTGGTCGAGCACGGCGGCGTCCAGCGCCGGGACGGCGGCGAAGGGCGAGCCTGCCGCCCGCGCCGCCGTGAGCGCCTCGCGCGCCGCGTGCCCGATGGCCGTGTCCGGCGGCAGCGCGCCGAGCGCCGCCTCCACCGCGTCGGCCATCGCGGCGCCCTCCGTCAGCGCCGCCACCGCCCGGGCCATCGCGACCGCGCCGAGCACGCCGTCCTCCGCGTTGGTGACGCACGCGTCCTCCAGCGGGTCCAGCCCGGCCGCGCCGAAGGCGACGGCCCGCACGGCCGCGGCGTCGTCGAAGTGGTGGGGGTTGTCATGCCCGCTGGCGGGCGGGCGCTTGCCCGCCGCCAGGTTGTCGAGCGCCGCCCACACCGAGATGCGCGCCCGGACGTCGTCGCGGCCCGCGAGCCGGCCGAACGCCTCCGCGCGGTCCTCCCGGATGCTCAGGGCCGTCCAGGCCAGCCACTCGGCGTCGTCCGACGGGCCGGCCGCCAGCGGCGCCACCGGCTGGTTCAGCGCGAACGGCACCGGCAGCGTGGTGACCTGATGCTCCTCGGCGAACGCGTCGAGTTCCCGGTGAAGCCGCCTGCTCCAGCCGGCCAGCAGCGTGGACCGGTGCCGGACGGCCGGCCACCCGGCCGCGTCGCCCGCGGCGAGCCCGGCGAAGGCCCCGCGCACACGATCGAGCCGGTCCCGCCCGTCCCGCCTGTCCCCCGATGGCATGTGGTCCTACAGTCCTTTCACGATCTCGTCGGCGACGTCGCGGACGTCCCGTCCGGCGACCACGGGCAGGCACCGGCCCGCCACCGGGCCGATGCGCTCGGCCCAGCGCGCGGGCACCGCCGCCTCGCCCCGGCCCGCCCCCGCGAGAGCCCCGGCGACGGCGGCGGTGGTGTCGGCGTCCCTGCCGAGGTTGGCCGCCGTGACAACCGACGCCTCGACCTCCCCGCCGCCCGCCACGTAGGCGGCGAACGCGAGGGCGACCGCCTCGGGCGCCAGGTCCGTCCACGGGTAGTGCTTGACCACGACCGTGTCGTGTAGCGCACGTCCCAGGAGGGGACGGGGCGTGCGGGCGGCGACGTCGAGCGCGGCGCGGAGGTTGCGGGCCGTCCAGGAGTCCTCCGGGACCGCCCGCAGCGCCGCCCCGGCCACCTCGGCGGGCGGGGCGCCGGTCATCGCGACCGCGACCGCCGCGGCCACCGCCCGGCCGCCGAGTATCCCCTCGCCAGTGTGGCTCACCCGCCCGTCGGCCTCCGCCAGCCGCGCCGCCTCGTCCGGGTCGCCCGCCGCGAAGATCCCGTACGGCGCGGCCCGCATGGCCAGGCCGTCGGACCAGCCGTGGGCGTGCCACCGGCCGGTCAGCGGCGGCTCCAGGCCGCGGCGCAGGGCCTCGACGGTGCCGAGCTCGGAGAACCCGGCGCCGCGCATCGGCCCGTCGAGCCGCGCCACGATCTCCTCGCGCCAGGCCCGTGCCACGTCCTCGGAGGTGAGCGCGTGGCCGTGGCGCAGGAGCACGGTGGCGGCGAAGATCGTGTACTCGGTGTCGTCGGTGCCGCCGCGCTCGATCTCGGTGAGCACGCCCCACCGGGCGGCGATCTCCTCCGGAGTGAGGTTCTCCGCGGGGGCGCCCAGGGCGTCGCCGGCGGCGAGGCCGAGCAGGCAGCCCCGGGCGCGGTCGCGTACGGAGATCAACGGCTGTACCGCTCCAGCACCTTGTTCCCCTCCTCGACGAGCCGCTTGGCCAGCTCGTCCAGGCTGATCTTGTCGGCGAAGTACTCCTGCATCGCCGGCGTGGCCACCTTGCTCTTCCACTCGTCGAACCCGTTCACCTTGAGGAACGGCGCGACGACGAGGTCCTTCGCCGAGGCGGTGGCGACGTCCCACCCGTTCTCCTTCGTGGTGAGCGCGGGGTCCTTCGCGGCGGTCGTGCTGGTGGGCAGCAGCCAGTCACCCTTGGCCAGTTTCGCCTGGTTCGGGCCGTTCAGGAAGTAGGCGATGAACTTCAGCGCCTCGTCGGGGTGCTTGCTGTCGGCCGCGACCGACAGCGTCTGGGAGACCGCGCCCTGCTGGGAGGTCTGTCCCTTCAGCGGGGGCAGCGTGACCCACTCGAACCCGCTCGGCGCCTGCTCGGCGACCTGCTGACGCAGGTAGACCCCGGCCGGGACGATCGCGTACTTGCCGGCGAAGAAGCCCGGCAGCGGGTCGGCGGTGCCCATGCCGAGCGCGGACGGGTCGGCCGACTTGTCGGTGTAGAGCTGGTCGTGGACGCGCTGGAGCACCTCGCGCTCCTGCGGCCCGACCTTCACCGTGGTCTTGCCGTTCTGGGTGTCGAAGAAGGTGCCGCCGAAGTTGAGCGCCAGGTTCAGCATCTTGTTGACCGGCGACTTCATCGGCCAGGCCACGCCGTACGCGCCCTTCTTGGTGAGCTTCTTGGCCACGTCGGCGAACTCGTCCCACGTCCACGGGGAGTCGGGGGTGGGCACGCGCACGCCGGCGTCGTCGAGCAGCTTCTTGTTGGCGATGAGCACCTGCGACTCCTGCAGGAACGGCACGCCGTACACGCCCTGGCCGCTCTTGCCGTCCGAGAAGGTGACCGTGTCCCACGCGGCCTGCGGGATGTCGCTCTTCAGCTCGGCGGGGACCTTGCCGGTGAGGTCGAGCAGGAAGCCCCGCGAGGCGAAGCTCGACAGCGCCGGGGAGTCGTCGTGGATGACGTCCGGCGGGTCGCCGGCCTCGAACGACGTCACGAGCTGGTCGTTGACGTTGTCCCAGCTCCCCTGGACGTACTCGACCTGGATCTTCGGGTTGGCCGCGTTCCAGTCGGCGACGATCTGCTTGTTGGCCTCGATCGACTCCTTCTGCCAGGCCAGGCTGAGGAAGCGCAGCTTCACCGGCTCCCCGGACGCGGCGTCGCCGCCGCCGTCACCTCCGCCGCTCCCGCATCCGGCGGCGAGCGCGACCGCCGCCACGGCCAGTGCGGCACTCAATCTCTTCATGCCGCCTCCTCGCCTTCGGCTCGGAGCGACATTCGTCGATCGCAGTGTTTCCCGATTCGCTCGCTACGCTCGCTCATTGAGACCTCCTATCAGGTGTCGCCATGCGGATCAGCCCTTGACGGCCCCGGCCATCAGGCCGGACCGCAGGCGCCGCTGGATGATGGCGAAGAAGACGAGGCTCGGCACGGTCGCGAGCAGCGACGCCGCCGCCAGCGGGCCGAGCCGGGCGACCCCCTCCGGGCCGACGAAGCGCACCAGCGTCAGCGGAAGGGTCTCCACCTCGGGATCCTTGAGGATCACGAGGGCGAACATGAACTCGTTCCAGGACGAGATGAAGCTGAACAGCAGCGTCGCGACCACGCCGGGCGCGAGCAGCGGCGCGACGACGGCGGCCAGTGCGCGCAGCCGGCCCGCGCCGTCCACGGCCGCCGCCTCCTCCAGCTCGCGCGGCACCGCCCGCACGTATCCGCGCAGCATCCACAGCGCGAACGGCAGGACGAACGTGACGTGCACGACCGTGAGCCCGGCGAGGGTGTTCACCAGTTCCAGCCGCCGCAGCACCATGAACAGCGGGATGATGATCAGGACGACCGGGAAGACCTGGCTGACCAGCACCCAGCCGATCGCGATCTTCCCGGCGACGCCGCGGAACCGGGCCAGCGCGTACGCCGCGGGCAGCGCGAGCGCCACCGTGATCAGGGCGGTGGCGACCGCGACGACGAGGCTGCGCAGCCCGGCGCCGACCAGGTCCTGCTCCGCGAAGGCGTCGGCGAAGTTGGCCAGCGTGGGATGCCGCGGGATCCACGTGGGGTCGAGAGCCGCCATCTCCTGCGGCGTCTTCAGCGCCGTGGACAGCAGCCACAGCAGCGGGAACGCCAGGAACACGACGTACCCCAGCAGAGCGAGGTACTTCAGCGCGCGGGTCATGTCAGTCTCCCTCCCGCGCCTGCCGCCACAGGTACAGGCCCAGCACGACCAGCACGACGATCGTGATCGCCACGCCGAGCGTCGCGGCGTACCCGAAGAAGCCGTACCGGAACGCCTCCTCGTACGCGAACAGCATGGGCAGCCTCGTCCGCCCGCCCGGCCCGCCCTGGGTGAGCACGTAGACCAGGCTGAACTGGTTGATGTTCCACACGAAGTCGAGCGAGGTGATGGCCACGATGACGGGCCGCAGCTGCGGCAGCGTGACGTTCCAGAACCGCCGCCAGGGGCCCGCGCCGTCCACGCTGACCGCCTCGTACAGCTCCCTCGGCACGCTCTGCAGGCCGGCGAGCAGCACGACCGTCGTCTGCGGCATGCCGGTCCAGACCCCGACGACGATGACCGCGGGCAACGCGAGGGAGAAGTCGTGCAGCCAGTCGACGTTCGAGCCGAACAGGCCGTTGAGCAGGCCCGCGTCCGGGTGATAGACCAGCCGCCACATCAGGCCGACCACCACCGGCGGCATGGCCCACGGCACGACCGCCAGCACCCGGGCCACGCCGCGCAGGCGCAGGTCCTGGTTCAGCAGCAGCGCGAGCCCCAGCGAGGCGAGGAACTGCAGCACGGTCACCGACAGGCCCCAGATCATGCCGATCCGGAACGACTCCCAGAAGTCGCCGTCCGACAGCAGCTCGGCGAAGTTCTCCAGGCCCACGAACGAGGTCTCGGTGTTGCGGCCGGACCGCGCGTCGGTGAAGGCCAGCAGGATGCCGTAGACCAGCGGGCCCACGCTGAAGATCAGCACCGGCACGAGCGCGGGGAGCAGCAGCGCGAGGCCGCCCCCGGACCGCGGCCCGCGCCGCGGCCCGCCTCCGGCGCGGCCGTACCGCCGCTCGGCGAGCGCGGTCACCGGGCACCTCCCGGCGACGCCTCGGGAAGGGTGGTCGAGCCGCGGATCGTGAGGCTCGGCCGCACGACCGCCACCCGCGGCTCGCGCGGGCCGTTCTGCAGCCGGTCGAGCAGCAGCCCGGCCGCCGCCCGGCCGCGCTCGGCCGACCCGAGCGAGACGCTGGTCAGCGTCGGCCAGGTCACCGAGGCGAGGTCGGTGTCGTCCATGCCGACCACCGCCACATCGCCGGGGACGTCCCTGCCCTGCTCGCGCAGCACGTCGAGCGCGCCCAGCGCGATGAGGTCGTTGGCGCACATCAGCGCGTCCACACCGGGCACGCGCGACAGCAGCGCCCGCGCGGCGCGCGCGCCGCTGTCGCGGTAGAAGTCGCCCACCTCGACGAGGTCCTCGTCGTACGGCAGGTCCAGCGCCTCCAGCGCCTCCCGGTACGCGGCGGCGCGGGCGGCGCCGGGAACGGTGTCGAGCGGGCCGTTGAGGAAGCCGATGCGCCGCCTGCCGATGGCGTGCAGGTGATCCAGCGCGAGCCGTACGCCGGTTCTCGAGTCGGTCCGCACGTTGTCCACCAGCGCGCCCTCCGGCATGTCCTCGGGCAGAGAGCCGATGACGACGACGGGCGCCCGCGCGGCGACGATGGCCTCGACGTGCTCCTCGGTGACGCCGCGCAGCGGGCTGATGATGAGACCGTCCACGTAACGCTCGCGCAGCCCGCGCAGCACGCCGAGCTCGTCCTCTGCCTCGCCGTCCGTGGAGTGGATCAGGAGCCGGTAGCCGGCCTCCTTCAGCAGCGGCTGGATCTCGCGCACCATCGCCACGTAGACCGGGTTGCCGATGTCGGCCATGGCGAAGGCGATCTGGTCGGTGCGGCGGTTGCGGAGCGAGCGGGCGACCGAATTGGGGACGTAGCCGAGTTCGTCGGCCGCGCGCATGACGCGCTGCACGGTGTCCTCGCGCGTCGGCAGCCCGTTGAGCACCCGTGACACCGAGGCGATCGACACACCGGCGCGTTGCGCGATCGTGGTGATCGTGGGACCCTCGGTCAACGGCACCTCACTTGGAAGAGAGTGTCCTGTAATCGTTTACCAGCCGGTAACGCACAGCGGTCTGTAAACGTTTACGGCCGGATGAGTCCATATCAAAGCGGGTCCCTTGGGGAGCGTCAAGTAACGAACACATAAACCGCCTAGATCACCAAGCCGCAACAAGCCGCGCGTTGGTTCTGCTCTGAGACCAGATTCGCCCTAGAATCCGCCGATGTGAACGAAGGTCACGAGGACCCGCCGAAGCTCCCCACCAGAGAGCGCTCTCCTCGGCCCGGAACCGGCCGCCACCGACGGCCGCTCCCCGCCGACCTGCCGCCCGACGCGCCCGCCCTGGTCCTGGCGGTGCCGGGCAAGGCCGGGGACCCGGTGGGCCCGAGCGGCGACGTGGCCATGGAGGTCGCCTCCATCGTCAGGCTCGACAACCCGCAGATCGACCTTCGCATCGTCTCGCTGGCCGACGGCGGCGCCGACCTCACCAAGGAGTTCGCGTCCATCGCCGCCCAGCGGCCCGCGGACGGACCGGCCGCGGTGGTCGTCCCCCTCGTCACCGGGCCCCATCCGCGCGTCCTGCGCGCCGTACGGGACGCCGTGACGCAGAGCGAGGCCGCAGTGCGGATCACCGAGCCGCTCGGCCCCCATCCGCTGCTGGCCGAGGCCCTGCACGTGCGCCTGGCCGAGGCGGGCCTGGCCCGCGCCGACCGCATGCGCCTTTTCAACGTCTCGTCGCCGGTCGACGGGATCATCGTCGCGACCGCCGGGGGCGACGAGGCCGCCCGCGGCGCCGACGCGACCGCCGTCCTGCTGGCCGCCCGCCTGACGCTCCCCGTCGTCCCCGCCGCGCTGGACGGCCAGCCCAGCGTGCGCGACGCCGCCGAACGCCTGCGCAACATCGGTGCCAACCGGCTGGCCATGGTGCCGTACGTCATCGGCCCCGAGGCCGACCTCGGGGGGATCACGACGGCCGCCGAGTCGATCGGCGCCGGGTGCGCCGAGCCCCTCGGCGCGCACGAGTCCGTGGCCCGCATGGTGTGCGTGCGGTACGGCGCCGCCTTCGGCGGTTTCGACGGCTTCGACGACCTGTCCGAGTGAGAGCGGTGCCGGCGGTCAGCGCCGCACGAGAAGGCTGATCTGGGCGCCGGCCTCCCGGAACCCGAGGGCCCTGGCGACGCGTCGCGCTCTCCTCGGCGTCCTGCCCGTCCACGGAGTCCACCAGGCCGCCGACGTCCGGATGGCCCGCCGGCAGACGTTCGACCCGGACGCCGGTGTGGGCGGGGGCGAAGTCTCCGGCGTCGAGGTACGCGAGCGTCGCCGGGCCCAGCAGCTCGCGGACGGAAAGCCGGACGGAGGGCCGGGCGCGCAGCAGGGACAGATCCATGCGGCAGGCGAGGAGGGCGTCGCGCAGCGGCCCGGCCAGATCGGCGCGGCCGAGGTCAGGGCAGGCGCGGCCGTGGCCGCGTCGTCAGGAAAGAGGGCGGCGGCCGGGGAAGCCGAGGTCGCTGCGGTGATACCAGCCGAGGGCGGTCTCCCCCTCCAGCCAGCACAGCCGTACGGACACCTCGCCGAGCACGGCGGGGAAGTCGACGAGCAGCGGGGCGACGCCCTTGATCTCGATGTCCTCGGCGTCGAACCAGCTCAGGATCTCGTCCATCCGCGCCTCCAGGCCCTTGGCCTCCGGCAGGCCGCCGAGGGGTGAGGCGCCCGCGTGCCGCAGGTCGTGGGTGAGCTCGGCCAGGTCGGCGCGTACGACGACGAACGCGCGGGCGTGCTCCAGCACCGCCGGCATCAGCGACCTGGCCTCGTCGACCGTGAAGATCCTCGCCACCCTCCGGACGCTACCGCATCGGCCCGCGCGAGGCTCACAGGCGGCGGCGCAGCAGGCAGAACTCGTTGCCCTCCGGGTCGGCGAGCACGTGCCAGCTCTCCTCGCCGGTCTGGCCCACGTCGGCCGGCACGGCGCCGAGCTTCAGCAGGCGCTCCAGCTCGGCCTCCTGGTCGCGGTCGGTGGGGTTGACATCGATGTGCAGGCGCAGCTTGCCCCGCTTGGGCTCGGGCACCGGCTCGAAGATGAGCGTCGGCTGGAGACCGCCGAAGCCGGTGCCCGGCGGGCCGATCTCCACCCAGCCGTCCTTGCGCTCGATCACCTCGAAACCCAGCACCTCGCACCAGAAGGCGGCGAGCCGCTCGGGATCGTGGCAGTCGACGACGAGTTCACTGATACGACAGGCCATGACTGCGGCTTTACCCGTGGACGGGCTCCCCATGCAGCGGGCAGTGGGCGACCTCCGGATGGACCGTCAGCCATTCGAGCCGCCGCCGGCTCTCGTCGTCCATCGGCGTGTAGACCACGATGCGGGTCTCCGGCGGCGCCGCCAGCGCCATGCTGGTGGACGTCAGGCGGATCAGCCCCACCGACGAGTGCTTGAACAGCTTCATCCGGACGCCCGGCCTGGCCACCTCGTGCATCGCCCACATCCGGGCGAACTCCGGGCTGGCCGCCGACAGCCGGGTGACGAAGCCCGTCCACGCCGGCTCTCCCACGTGCCTGCCGAAGGCCGCCCGCAGCGTCGCGACCATCTGCGGGAGTTCCTCGTCCTTGTTCACGAGCGGGCAGCAGCAGTCCGGCATGGTGAACACCCGCCACAGGACGTTGCGCTCGAGCCGCGGCCGGCCGACCACGGACGCGAAGATCGTGCCGTACGCGGCGTTCCAGGCGAGCAGATCGTAGCGCCCGTTGTAGACGCACGCGGGCAGCGGGTCGAGCTGGCGCAGGATGGTGTGCACCTCGGCGTCGAGGCCGTCCCCGTCTCCTGCCGGATCGGCGATCTCCGGCAGGTCCGCCAGCCGGTAGAGGTGCTCCCGCTCGGCCGCGTCCAGCCGCAGCGTACGGGCGATGGCGTCGAGCACCTGCACCGACGCGTTGATGGGGCGGCCCTGTTCCAGCCAGGTGTACCAGGTCACGCCCACGCCCGCGAGCTGGGCGACCTCCTCCCGCCGCAGGCCCGGCGTGCGGCGGCGCAGGCCGGGCGGCAGGCCGACGTCCTCGGGCCGGATGCGCTCGCGCCTGCTGCGCAGGAAGGCCGCGAGCTCCTCACGCCTGGTGTGCCTGGTGCTCATCCCCGTCGTCACCTCCCCATCGTGCCGGGTGCGCGACCGCGTTGCCAGGTGGTGTCAGTACCAGTATCGGCAGGCTCTCGTTACCGGTATCGCGGCGGCCGCATCGTTGCCGCCATGACCACTGTCACGACCCGCGCGCCGGCCGCGCGGCGAACCTCACCGGCTGTGCTGCTCACCGTCATCCTGGCGGGGCAGTTCATGGCCATCCTCGACGCCACCATCGTCAACGTCGCCGCGCCCACGATGCGCACCGACCTCGGGGCCACCGGCTCCGGACTGCAACTCGTCATCTCCGGCTACACCGTGGCGTACGCCATGCTGCTGATCACCGGGGCACGCCTCGGGGGGCTGCTCGGCTACCGGCGGCTGTTCCTCACCGGGCTCGCGGTGTTCACGGCCGCGTCGCTGATGTGCGGGCTCGCCCCGTCGATCGGCGTGCTGATCGCCTTCCGGCTGGTGCAGGGCGCGGGAGCCGCCCTGATGGTGCCCCAGGTGCTCAGCCTGATCCAGGTCACCTTCGACGGCGCCACGCGGGGCCGGGCGCTCGGCGTCTACGCCACGGTCATCTCGGCCGGCGCGGTCGTCGGCCAGGTGCTCGGCGGGCTGCTGGTGACCGCCGACCTGTTCGGCACCGCCTGGCGGCCGGTCTTCCTGGTCAACGTGCCGATCGGGCTCGCGCTGCTCGCCGTCGGCGCCCGCACGCTGCCCGCCGTGCACGTGCGGCGTGAGCAGGGGCTCGACGTGCCCGGCCTGGTCACCCTGTCGCTCGCGGTCTGCCTGCTGGTCGTGCCGCTCGTGCTCGGCCACGAGGAGGACTGGCCGCTGTGGGGGTGGGTCGCGATGGGCCTGTCGGTTCTCGCGTTCTGCGCGTTCCTGCTCGTGGAGCGGCGTGCGGCGCATCCGCTCGTCCCCGGCCGCCTGCTGCGCGCCCCCGGGGTG
The DNA here is from genome assembly GCF_006874435.1 of Microbispora sp. KK1-11. Taxonomy (NCBI): domain Bacteria; kingdom Bacillati; phylum Actinomycetota; class Actinomycetes; order Streptosporangiales; family Streptosporangiaceae; genus Microbispora; species Microbispora sp. KK1-11. The sequence continues at coordinate 35,530 of NZ_VIRJ01000040.1, forward strand.
GCCGTCGCCGCGTCCGGCATCTTCCTCGTGATGGCGGCGTACGGCGGCTGGCTGTTCGCCATGGCCCTCCACCTGCAGGGCGACCTCGGCGACAGCGCCCTGCGGGCGGGCTGCCTGTTCATCCCCGCGGCGGCCGCCTTCGGGCTGACCAGCCTCAACTGGAAGCGGCTGCCGGCCCGCCTGCACCGGCCGATGATCGTCGCGTCCGCCGTCGTCACCGCCGCGGGCGAGCTGGCCCTGGCGGCGGCGCTGGCCGGCGGCGGCCACGGCGAGCCGCTGCTGGAGATCAGCTTCGTGGCCATCGGGGCCGGCATGGCGGGCACGTTCAGCCCGCTCATGGCCGTGGCGCTGGCCCGGGTCGCGCCCGCCGACGCGGCCGACGCCAGCGGCCTGCTGGCGATGATGCTCCAGCTCGGTCAGGTCGTCGGCGTGGCCGTCTTCGGCACGCTGTTCCTCAGCCTCGCCCCGTCGGCGCACGCCGCCACGGTGACGTCGCTGTGGCTGGCCGCGGTCTCGCTGGCCGCGGGCGGGTGCGCGCTGCCTCTCCTGCGCACCCGCCGGAACTCCGGATGAGCACTCATCCGAGCACCCGGATGAGCGCTCAGATGAGGCCGAGGGCGAGCATCGCGTCCGCCACCCTCCTGAACCCGTCGATGTTCGCGCCGGCCACGTAGTCGCCCGGCATGCCGTACGCGTCGGCGGTCTCCAGGCAGCGGGCGTGGATGTCGCTCATGATCTCCTGGAGCCGCCGCTCGGAGAACTCGAACGTCCACGAGTCGCGGCTGGCGTTCTGCTGCATCTCCAGGGCGCTGGTGGCCACGCCGCCCGCGTTGGCGGCCTTGCCGGGGCCGAAGGCCACCCCCGCCTCGCGGAACACCCGGATGCCCTCGGGCATCGTGGGCATGTTGGCGCCCTCGCCGACCGCGACGCACCCGCCCCGCACGAGTGCCTCGGCGTCCTTGCCGGTGATCTCGTTCTGCGTGGCCGACGGCAGCGCCACCTCGCAGGGCACCTCCCACACGCTGCGCCCGGCGACGTACGTCGCCTCGGCGCCGCGGCGCTCGGCGTAGTCGCTGAGGCGGCGCCGCTCGACCTCCTTGACCTGCTTGAGGAGGTCGAGGTCGATGCCCTTCTCGTCCACCACGTAGCCGGATGAGTCGGAGCAGGCCACGACGACGCCGCCCAGCTCGCGCACCTTCTCTATGGCGTAGACGGCGACGTTGCCCGAGCCCGAGACGACCACGCGCTTGCCGTCGAACGACGTGCCCCGCGCCTTGAGCATCTCCTCGACGAAGAACGCGCAGCCGTAGCCGGTGGCCTCGGTGCGGACCTGGGCGCCGCCGTAGGTCAGCCCCTTGCCGGTGATGACGCCGGACTCGTACCGGTTGGTGATGCGCTTGTACTGGCCGAACAGGTAGCCGATCTCTCGTCCCCCGACGCCGATGTCCCCGGCGGGCACGTCGGTGTACTCACCCAGGTGCCGGTAGAGCTCGGTCATGAAGCTCTGGCAGAAGCGCATGATCTCCCGGTCGGAGCGGCCCTTCGGGTCGAAGTCCGCGCCGCCCTTGCCCGCGCCTATCGGCAGGCCGGTCAGGCTGTTCTTGAAGATCTGCTCGACCGCCAGGAACTTGATGATGCCGAGGTAGACGGAGGGGTGGAAGCGCAGCCCGCCCTTGTACGGCCCGAGGGCGCTGTTGAACTCGACCCGGAAGCCGCGGTTGATGTGCACCTCGCCCCGGTCGTCCTCCCAGGGCACCCGGAAGATGATCTGCCGTTCGGGCTCGAAGATCCGCTCGATGATCTTCTGCTCCGCATACTCGGGGTGCTTGCCGAGCACCGGGCCGATGCTCTCCAGCACCTCCTGTACGGCCTGGTGAAACTCGATCTCACCTGGATTGCGGCGCAGGACGTTGTCGTAGACCGCCTCGAGCCTCTCGTGCAGCATCAACCACTCCCTTGGTGTCTGGTTCCTCCGCATTTCACAGTAGAGGTATCCGGGTTGTGAGCAACCACATCTCAGCGCGTGGGACGTACGAGAGCGCGCCAGACGTCGATGACGAGCACCGGGCGCATGCCGACCGACCGGTAGAGGCCGAGCGCGGGAGTGGTGTTGTTGCTGTCCACGTGCAGGATCGTGCCCACCCGCCCGCGCCGCTCGTCGGCCTCGAAGGCCCGCGTGAGCAGCAGCCGGCCGAGACCGCGCCCGCGGAAGGCGGGCCGCACCGCCAGCGTGCGGACGTAGCCGCAGTTCTCGTCGGGCACGAAGTGGTTGGTGCCGAGCAGCATGGCCGCGGGCTCGCCGTGGACGCGGGCCAGCAGCAGCTGCGTCCAGTCGTTCGCGCTGGACGCCTCCATTTCGTCGGCCCACTCCTCGAACGTCTTCGGCACGAACCCGAAGTGCTCGGCGAACGCCTCCTGCTGGACGGCGTGCGCCGCGCGCAGCAGCTCCTCGCCCTCGGGCGCGCCGGCCTCGACCGTGACCCCGGGCAGGAAGAGGGGCCGTACGCCGGCGTGGTCGGTCCGCATGCGGTGGAAGCTGGTCGCGGGCGCGAAGCCGCGCTCCTTGGCCGCCTCGCGCATGACCGTGTCCTGCTCGTAGACGCTGACGTCGACGACCGCGTGGTCGTGCCCGGCCTCACGGGCGAGGTCGCCGGCCCGGCCGAGCACCAGGTCCCACACCAGGGCGGCCGCGCCCGGCTCCCGCGCCTGCACGTCGACGTCCACGTTGTCGCTCGTTCCCTTGCGCCTGGCGTAGCCCCAGCCGAGGAGCCGCCCGCCCGAGCGGACCACCCAGCTGTCGTGCTCCAGGTCCAGCTCGCCGAGAGTGTCGGCGATGTCGTCGAGCGTCCAGTCGGGCTTGCCGGTCACCTCGATGTCGTGCTCGGCGACCAGTTCGTGGATGGCCGCCGCGTCGGCGGGCGTCGGCCGCCGGATGTCGTAGTCGTTCACGCCACTGTTTGTACGCATCGCGACTTGTGGGCCGCTTGCCGCTGAATTGGCGACGCGGGACCGAGCGATCTCGGCCCGCCGTGCAACCTTCGCGGCACCGCGCGCATCAGAGAGGGCGAGCACGCCCGCGGGCATTGAAACGGGGGCGGACGCACGTGAGCCGAAGTCCAGGGCGCAACGCCGAGTTCACCGAGTACGTGACGGAGAAGGCGCTGTGGCTGCGCAAAGTCGCCTACCTGTTGTGCGGCGACTGGCATGCCGCCGACGACCTCGTGCAGGCCACCGTGACGAAGCTCTACACCAACTGGCAGCGCGCCGGCCGGGCGGACAACGTCGACGCGGCGCTCGACCTGCGGGCGGCCCTGGCCTGCCTGCCGCTGCGCATCGACGGCCTGCCCGCCGGTGTCCGCGTGCAGGAAGTGCATCTGTGGCGGCCGCCGTTGCGGGGCGCAGGCGCGTGGGAACTCCAGTTGTTCCTCTCGGCGAACGGGCTGCCCGTCACAGTCGGCGTCAGCCCGGCAGGAGGCTCCCCGCAGCCCCGGAAGAGCACCTGCACGAGCGCCACCGGCCTCGACCTGTGCGTGCAGGTCGACGGCCCGGTGCCCGCGTCGCTGCGCGCGATCGGCGGTCCGCGGGGGCTGCTCGACCGGATCACCGTACTCGGCGCCGACGAACGCGACTGGACGACCGACGTGATCGGGTGACGCGGGGCCGCGCGAGGCGCGTCGGGCTCCCGCGCTCCGGCCGTCGTGCGGGCCGGGGGAACGGAAGGACGCGCGGGTCGCCGAGGATCGGCCGAAGGCGTTTTCCCTGGTGGGCGCCGGCGCGGCGGGCGGATTCCCCGGTTCGCCCGGTGTACGGTTCGCGAGTTGTACGTCACGAGCCGTAAGCCCATGTCCCGCACCGGGAGCCTCTCATGCCCAAGCGTCTCGTCGTGGCGCTCGCGACCGCACTCAGCGCGGTGACCGCCGCCGCCACTCTCGTCGCGATCCGGCCGGGCACCGCGGACGCGGACACCGGCGGGTACGACTTCGCCGACCCGCAGGTCGTCGCGACGGGACTGCGGGCGCCCTGGGGGATGGCCTTCCTTCCCGACGGCAGCGCCCTGGTCTCCCAGCGCGACACGGCGGACATCATGCGGGTGCGCCGCGGATCCGCGCCCGTGAAAGTGGCCACGGTCCCGAACGTGGCGCCCGGGGGTGAGGGCGGCCTGCTCGGTATCGCGGTCTCCCCGGCCTACGCCCTGGACCAGTGGGTCTACGCGTACTACACGAGCGCCTCCGACAACCGGGTGGTCCGGTTCCGGCTGAGCTCGCCCCAGACGCAGCAGCCGATCCTCACGGGCATCCCCCGCGCCCAGACCCACAACGGCGGGCGGATCGCGTTCGGCCCGGACGGCAGGCTGTACGTGGGCACGGGCGACGCCGGAAACTCGGCGAACGCGCAGAACCTGAACAGCCTGGGCGGCAAGATCCTGCGCGTCAGGCCCGACGGTTCGGTGCCGGTGGACAACCCGTTCGCCGGCTCACCGGTCTACAGCTACGGGCACCGCAACGTGCAGGGGCTCGCCTGGGACGAGGACGGCCGGCTGTACGCCACGGAGTTCGGCCAGAACACCTGGGACGAGCTCAACCGCATCCTCCCCGGCCGCGACTACGGCTGGCCGATCTGCGAGGGCGTGTGCTCCGACCCGCGCTTCACCAATCCCCTCGTGACCTGGAGCCCCGCCGAGGCGTCTCCGAGCGGCCTCGCGTACGCCAAGGGCACGCTCTTCGCCGCGGCCCTGCGCGGGACGCGGCTGTGGACGGTGCCGATCAGCGACGGCACGGCGGGCACCCCGGTGGCGGAGTTCCAGGGGACGTACGGGCGGCTGCGCGCCGTGGCCGTCGGGCCCGACTGCTCGCTGTGGGTGGCGACGAGCAACCGCGACGGCAGAGGAACCCCATCCGCCGACGACGACCGGATCATCCGCGTCCGGCCCGCGGCCCGCTGACCTGCCATCACCGCCGCGGGTCTGAAAGTTTCCTCACCCGGGCTCCGGCGGCGGACGAACGCGCAGGCCGGTGGACGGGCCTCCGCCGGTCCATTGCCTCGGGCGCGGCGGACGCTTTCGATGATTGACGAGCCGGTATGCGGCCCCCGTCCCCCTCCCGGGAGCACGTGATGCCCAAGCGTCTGTCCGCGGCACTCGCGGCCGTCCTCTGCGCCGTGACCGCCGCCGCGGCGCTCGCCGTGACCCGGCCGGCCCCCGCGGGAGCGGCCACCGGCGGGTTCGACTTCACCAAGGCGCAGGTCGCCGCCACGGGGCTCCAGACACCCTGGGGGATGGCCTTCCTGCCGGACCGCAGCGCCCTCGTGACCGAACGCGCCACCGCCGACATCTGGCGGGTGTATCCGGGGTACACACCCACGCTGGTGACCACCATCCGGAACGTGTACGCGACGGGCGACGGCGGCCTGCTCGGCATCGCCGTGTCCCCCACCTTCGCACAGGACCAGATCGTCTACGTCTACTTCACCAGCGCTTCCGACAACCGCGTGATCCGGTTCCGGCTGAGCTCGCCCCAGACACAGCAGGTCGTCCTCAGCGGCATTCCCCGCGGCCAGTCCGACAACGGCGGGCGGATCGCGTTCGGTCCCGACGGCATGCTGTACGTCTCCACCGGCGACGCCGGGAACCCCGGCAACGCGCAGAACGGCACCCTGGGCGGCAAGATCCTGCGCGTCAGGCCCGACGGCTCGGTCCCTCCGGACAACCCGTTCGCCGGCTCGCCGGTCTACAGCTACGGCCACCGCAACGTCCAGGGCCTCGCCTGGGACACGGGCGGCCGGCTGTACGCCACGGAGTTCGGCGAGGACGCCTGGGACGAACTCAACGCCATCGTCCCGGGAGGCAACTACGGCTGGCCGGCCTGCCAAGGTGTGTGCGGCGACACACGCTGGCGCGACCCGATCGTGACCTGGCGCCCGGCCGAGGCGTCGCCCAGCGGCCTCGCGTACGCCAACGGGACGCTCTTCGCCGCGGCCCTGCGCGGTACGCGGCTGTGGGCGGTGCCGGCCGCGGGCGGCACCGCGGGCACCCCGGTGGCCGAGCTTCAGGGGAGGTACGGACGGCTGCGCGCCGTGGCCCTCGGTCCGGACGGCTGGCTCTGGGTGACGACGAGCAACCACGACAGCGGCGGTACTCCGGTCGTCGGCGACGACCGGATCATCCGGATCCCGCCCGTCGGCAGCTCGTGGCCCTCGCCATCAGCCGGTCCGTCGCTCTCGCCGTCGCCCTCACCGTCCGGCGGATCCTCGCCGTGCCCCTCCCCGTCGGTCAGCCCGTCACCGTCGCCGTCACCCAGCCCGTCACCGTCGGTCAGCCCCTCGCCTTCGCCCAGCGCCTCCTCTTCGCCCAGCCCTTCACCGACGCCGTCACCCAGCCCCTCGCCCAGCCCGTCGCCTTCGCCCAGTGCCTCGCCGTGCCCCTCTCCAACGCCCAGCCCGTCACCGTCGCCAAGCCTGTCGCCTTCGCCCAGTCCCTCACCGTCGCCCAGCCCGTCGCCGCCCACCGGCACACGCTCGTGCGAAGCGACGATCCGTTTCATCCTCTCGTGGACGGCGGCCTCCCGGGGCGAGCTGACGGTGCGGAACACGGGAACGCTGCCCATCTCCTCCTGGATTGTCACCTTCAAGGTCCCCAACGGTCTGAGCTACGTGGTGTGGAACGGTGGCTACAGCACGCCGGGAGCCACGGTGACCGTCACCAGCCAGCCCTGGAACGGCGTGCTGCCGCCGGGCGCGGCGGTGACACAGGAATTCGCGGTCGGCTGGTCCGGTGGCGCCGTCGAGGCGCCGTCGCCCATCACCTGTACGGCCGCCTGACGCCCCGGCTACGGGATCAGGCGGTCCGGGGCTCGACGAAGAGGGTCTGCGTGGCCGTGCCGACCTCGCCGGACTGGTCGAACAGCGTGGTGCGGGTGAGCCCGCGTCCCCGGGGACCGATCGTCGTGGACGCGTCCAGGCAGATCCACTCCCCCTCCGGGGCGCGGAACAGAGAGATGGTGAGGTCCACGTTGGCGAACAGGTAGGCGCCGAAGTCCAGGACGCCGCTGATGCCGTTGCCGCTGTCGGCGAACATCGCGAGCCGTTCCAGCGGCGTGATCTCCTCACCTTCGACGAGCGGCACCCGCGCCCTGCCCCACGCGACGGCGGGCCCGGCCTCGTCCGGGGAGCCCTTGACGAACCGCCAGTCCGTGGCCCTGCCATACCCGAAGCCCTGCGCGATCCACGACTCCGCGTCGCCCGGGGCCGGCGGCGGGACCGGCGCGGGCGGCGGCGCGGCCTCGCTCGCCGGGCTGCCGGCCTCCCGGATACGCCACGCGGTCGCCCTGACGAGCTCACGCCCGCCGGAGGTGACGGATGCGCCGAGGCACTGCACGCGCCTGCCGTCCCTGATCATCTCGGCGCGCACCTCCACCTCAGCCACCGGGACGGGGGCGAACACGTCCACCGCCAGCCGGGCCGGAGGAAGGCCGGGGGAACGGCCGGGAACGCGGGCCAGCTCGTGCACCAGCAGCGCGGTGACGGGCCCCATGTGCTGATGCCGTGGGTCCCACGGCCCCTGGGTGTGCTCCGTCGCCTGGTATCGGCCCTGATCGAGGGGGACGTACATCGCCATGGAACAAGATTCTAGAGGCGGCTCCGCGGGTCCCTTCGACCGGCGCACCGCACCACCGTTCGGGGGTCCGCCCGCCGACCCGGCCCGGGGCTACGCGGGAGCCGTGCCGGAGACCGCATACCCCGGAATCGACGGCCACCGGACGGTGAGCACCACCGACTCCTCTTCGGCATGCCAGGAGTGGTCGACCCCGTGGCCCCACACCACGTAATCGCCCTGATTCGCCAACAGCACGCTCCGCCCGGGGAACTCGACGCGGAAGCGGCCGCTGATCAGCACGAGGAGCGCGGTGCGCTTCTCGCCCGTGACCCATTCCGCACGCCGGTCGCCACGAGGATGCGCGTACCACTTGATCTCGACGTCCTCGCTGTGCCGCACATCGCCATCGGGTTTGAAATGCCCCAGCAGCCACCCGCGGTCGCCGAGCGAGTCCAGATGAGCGTTCCCCACGTATACGTTCTCCGCCACAGCCCCGCACGCTAGCGAATCCCGCGTACGTGCGTGCGGGCATGGGGTCAGGGCTTCCAGGGGCCGATGCGGTCCAGGCGGCGGCGCTGCTGACGTGCTGCGGGGACGTCGAGGCCCTGGCCGCGTGCGGTGAGGTGGCCGGCGACGGCGGTGCGGTGCTCGACGGGTTTGTGGTCGTCGTACTTGAACTTGGCCAGGACGCCGGCGACCTCCAGGCGCAGGCCGCGGATGCCGGGCAGCAACCGGCTGTAGGGAGGCCGGTCGACGGCGACGACGGCGTGGTCACCGCCGGGCTGGAAGTGGGCGAGCTGGCGGCGCAGCAGCTCGGCCTTGGCCTCGGGGTCGTCGACGATGACCGCGCGGCAGGTGAACTGGACCGCCGTGTAGTAGCTGGTGGGGACGCCGTCGTGAGGCGGGGCGCCGGCCGTGGCGCGCCAGGGGCCGGGGACGAAGGCGTAGTCGCCGATGACGGTGAGGACGACGTTCGGGTCGTGCTCGATCGCCTTCCACACCGGGTTGGGCCGGGCGAGGTGGACGAGGAGGTCGTGTCCGTCGCAGGTGAAGTGGGTGGGGACGACGACGGGCGCGCGGCCGGGCAGGCCGTTGACGCTCAGCTGTCCGAAGTCGTGGCCTTCGGCGATCCAGGTCTGCCACTCGGCTTCGTCCAGGGCGGCGTCCCAGGGCTGTATGAACATGCTGGTCTCCTTGCGTGGTCGGCGGTGCGGTGGGCCGGATGACGTTCAGGTCGCCTGAGGGTGGTCGAGGACGGCGGCGAGGTCGGCGGCGAACTCCCGCGCCTGCGGCTCGGTGAGGGTCGCGGTGGTCACCCGCAGCGCCGGTCGCTCCGCCCGGCCGGCGGCGAAGAGGTCACCGGGCCGCACGGCCCAGCCGCGCCGGGCCAGCGCGTCGACGACCTCCCGCGCGTCGGAGCCGAGGTCGATCCACACGTTGAGCCCGTCCGGGCGGTAGCCGGCCGGGGTGCCGATGCCACGAGCGTTGATCTCCTTCACCAGCGACGCGCTCCGCTGGGCGTAGGCGGTGCGAGCCCGCGTGTGCAGCTCTTGAACCTCCGGGTCGAGGAGGAGTTCGCGGGCCGCGTGCTGCAGCAGCCGGCTCACCCACATCGTCCCCGGGCTCAGCCGGACCTCCAGGCGCCTGGCGGTGCCCTCGTCGGTGGCGACGAGGGCGAGGCGCAGGTCGGGGCCGAGGAACTTCGACACCGAGCGGACCAGCGCCCAATGGGTTGTCCCGGGCGGAGTGATGCGGTGGTAAGGCATGGCGGACACGGCCGAGAAGTGGTCGTCCTCGATCACCAGGACCTGCGGGTGGTCAGCGAGGATCGCGCGCAGTTCGGCGGCCCGCTCGACGGTCAGGCTCGCTCCCGTCGGGTTGTGCGCGCGCGGTGTGCACACGACCGCCCGCGCACCGCGCTCCAGCGCGGCCCGCAGGCTCTGCGGACGCATCCCGGCGTGATCCACGGCAACGGGCTCGGTGCGATATCCGTTCACCCGCAGCGTGCCGATACTGGCCAAGAAACACGGATCCTCGATCGCCACCGCATCGCCACGTGTCAGGTGCGCGTTCAACAACCGCTCGGTCGCGTCCACCGCGCCGTTGGTCACCAGGACGCGGAACGAGGAGCCCGTCAGGTCCTCGGCGTACCGGGCCGCCGCCCACTCGGCCAGTGCCGGGTCGACCGCCGGCGTGCCGTACAGCGGCTGCCGGTACTCCCCGTGCTGAACGGCCGCCAGCACGTCGGGCAGCAACTCGGGGTCGGGGTTCCCGCTGGCCAGGTCGATCAGCCGACCGCCGAATCCCGCCCCCTCGCGCGCCAGGCGTGGCACTCCGGCGACGAAGGTTCCGCCGCGGCCGCGGGTCTCGGCCACACCGGCGGCCACCAGCTGCCGGTACGCCGCCGCCACCGTGTTGCGGTTCACCCCCAGCTCAGGCGCCAGTGTCCGCACCGGCGGAAGCAGCGCCTGCGGCGCCAGCTCTCCGGACGCGATCAGGTTCCGCACGCTGTCCGCGATCTCCGTCGCCGTCGTCCCGCTGATCCGCACGACCTCACCTCCACCAGCAGACGCCAGCCGTATGTCCTATGACAACGAAACCTTTGTCCTATGTCAAACGGGTCCGCTGCTCACCTCCAGCCGAGGCCCCCCTGCCGGCCGCGGAGGCGAATATCGTCGCGATCCACGTGTGCAGGAAATCGGATTCATGGAAGACGAGCAGAGCACGGTGTACGGCCGGCTCCTTGAGCGCATCATGACAATTGCGTTATCCGCGAACGGCGCACAGAGCACTATTTTCGAAATTGTCAACCGCACCCGGAGAAGGCATCCGAGAGCGGCCGTCTTCGGAAAAGTCAATGACATTCTTCGGTTTGTTCTCCTCCTGGCGCGTGATATTCAATTGGTCGCCGCTTTCCACCGGCCCGTGCGGAGGGACCACGTCATGAACGAGCAATCGGCCGACGCCGTCTGGCACGTCGATCATCGCTGCACCAACTGCGACGTCGCCCGGCAGCTCGCACCGGAACTAATCGCCGAGGTCGACGGCCGCTCCTCGGTCGTCCGTCAGCCGCGCACGGATGCGGAGGAAGAAGCGTTGTACGCCGCGGCTTTCGCCTGTCACACCCGGTCGATCCGGCACGGCGCGCGCGGACCGGACCCGGCGCTCGATCCCTTCCCCCTCCGCCTTTCCGAGCACGTGCACCTGTGCGGGCACAACTCGCGGCACACCGCCGGCGCGAATTCCTACCTGCTGCGCCGACCGGCCGGAAACCTGATGATGATCGACACGCCGCGCTGGAGCTCCGCCCTGGCCGCCAAATACGCCGCCCTCGGTCCGATCACCGACGTGCTGCTCACCCACCGCGACCACGCCGCGCACGGCCGCGAATACGCCGACCGTTTCGGCGCCCGCCTGTGGATCCACGAAGGAGACCTGGCCGCCGCGCCGGACGCCGACGGCATCCTCCGGGGCACCGAGCCGATCGAGATCGCCGACGGTGTGACAGCGCATCCGCTGCCCGGACACACCGAGGGCAGCGTGCTGTATCTCGCCGACGAGACCTACTGCTTCAGCGGTGACAGTTTCTACTGGTCCCGCACCGACGGGGACATCGCCGTCGCCGAGTCGGTCACCTGGTACTCCATCACGGAACTGGCCGCGTCGCTGACCCGTACGGCACCGCGGGTGCGTTTCGAATGGCTGCTGCCCGGCCACGGGGACCGCAAGCGACTGCCCGCCGACGAGTTCGCCCGCCGGATGCACGACCTGGCCGGCCGCACCGGGCGGCTCTCACCCCGGCCGGTCGACTTCACCGCGCTGCGCTGGTGACGCGCCCCGCTCCGCGCGCGGGCGACACCCGTCCCGCCCGGCAACGTGATGGGGCAAATAGGGTGCTGCCATGGAGTATCGACGACTTGGCACCACCGGGATGAAGGTCAGCAGGATCTGCCTGGGCATGATGAGCTACGGCGAACCGGCCAAGTGGGGCGGCTGGGTCCTGGACGAGGAGCAGGCCGAGCCCATCGTGCGCAAGGCGGCCGAGGGCGGCGTGACCTTCTTCGACACCGCCGACGTCTACTCGGGAGGCGTCAGCGAGGAGGTCACCGGGCGGCTGCTGCGCAAGATCTTCCCCCGGCGCGACGACTACGTGCTGGCCACCAAGGTCTACTTCCCGATGGGCGAGGGCAGGAACGACTACGGCCTGTCCCGCAAGCACGTCATGTCGGCCATCGACGCCTCCCTCGCCCGCCTCGGCACCGACTACGTCGACCTGTACCAGATCCACCGGTGGGACGACGAGACGCCGATCGAGGAGACCATGGAGGCGCTCAACGACATCGTCCGGGCCGGCAAGGCCCGCTACATCGGCGCCTCCAGCATGTGGGCGTGGCAGTTCGCCAAGGCCCAGCACGCCGCGGACAAGCACGGCTGGACCCGGTTCGTCTCGATGCAGAACCACTACAACCTGCTGCACCGCGAGGAGGAGCGGGAGATGATCCCGCAGTGCCTCGACCAGGGGGTGGGGCTCATCCCGTGGAGCCCGCTCGCCCGCGGGCTGCTCGCCCGCGCGGGCAAGCAGGCCGACACCGTGCGGCAGGTCGGCGACGGCGCCAGGCAGGAGCAGCTGTACGGCGGGCCCGCCGACGAGGCGGTCCTGGAGCGGGTGGCCCGCACCGCCGAGAAGCGGGGCGTCTCCCCCGCGACCCTCTCCCTCGCGTGGTTGCTCAGCCGCCCGGCCGTGACCGCTCCGATCGTCGGCGCGACCAAGGAGCACCACGTGGACGACGCGCTCGCCGCGGTCGAGCTGGAGCTCACCGAGGAGGAGATCGCCTTCCTCGAGGAGCCGTACCAGGCGCGGCCGCAGCAGTTCTGATCGAGAGGCCCCACGCTCGCCGGGCCCGGGAGAGGGCTCGGCGGGCGGGGACTCCAGGGCGGGGAATCAGCGCGGGGACGTCAGCGGTCGGTGGTGCGGCGGCGCCGGGCACGGCGCGGGTACGCCTTGGCCGTCTCGGCGAGCCGCGCCGCGTGCTCGGCCTGCTTGCGCCAGTGCCCGTAGGCGTCGCCGCGCTGCGCGAGCCGGTCCAGCTCTCGCATCGTGGCCAGCGGGATGAACGCGGGCTCGGCGTCCCGCCACGGCGTGCCGGGCAGCGGCATGAACGTGTGGGTGTGGATGCGCGCCCCGAGATCCGCGAGGTCCGCGGCGAGCCGCAGGGACGCGTCCTGGTCCTCGGACGACTCGCCGGGCAGTCCGAAGATGAAGTCGACGTTCGGGCGGAAGCCGTGTTCCACGGCGATCCGCACGGCGTCGCGCACCGGCGCACTGCCGTGGCCGCGGCCTGCCGCGGCCAGCACGCGGTCGGAGCCCGACTGCGCGCCGATGATGATGTTGTCGTTCGCCACGTAACGCTTGAGCAGCCGCATCGCCTCCGGCGTCACGTGCTCCGGACGGATCTCGGAGGGGAAGCTGCCGAAGAACACCCGCCCGTTCGCCGGCAGTTCCTCTTTCACGCCCGCCAGCAGTTCCTCCACGGCGTCAAGCGCCGGCTCCGGCCCCTGCGTGCCGTACGAGAGGGAGGTGGGGGTGATGAAACGGACGTCCCGCAGGCCGTGGGCGGCCATCCGGCGGACGTGCTCGCGCACGCTGTCCACGCTGCGGTGCCGGAACCTGCCGCCGAACATGAAGGGCGTCTGGCAGAAGCGGCACGTGTAGGCGCAGCCCCTGGTGATCTCGATGGGCCCGAAGTGGCGGCGCCGGTCGGGGAAGGACGGAAACGCGTCCAGCGGTAACTGCGGGGCCGGTGGCGTGCGCAGCGCCGTGCCGTCGCCGTCGCGCACGGCCAGCCCGGGCACGGTGGTGAGCGGCCGGTCCGCGCGCAGCGCCTCGACCAGGGCGACGATCGTCGGCTCCCCCTCGCCGATCGCGGCGAGGTCCCAGCCGGCGTCGACGACCTGCTGCGGCTCGGCGGTGGCGTGCACTCCGCCGGCGATGTGCAGGACGCGGGGGTCGTCGGCCAGGGCCCGTACGGTGGCCAGCTCGGCGGCCATCGCCTCGGCGTCCGGCGAGTAGAACGACCAGAGGACCAGGACACGGTCCGCGGGGCTGGCCGCGATGTGCTCCGCGGTCTCCTCGGGAGTGGTCCCGAGCCGCAGATCGCACTCGGCCTTCGCGGTCTCGAGCGCGCCGAGCAGCGCGTTCACGCCGTACGTCACGGCCTTGCGATAGCGGACCACCACGGACACTTCCACGCTCACCCTGGCAGGGTAGTGCCACCGCCGTCCTCCCCCGCACCGCCGGCCGTGATCGAGGTGCCCGCACGTCGGCGGAGCGTCTTCCGAGCCCGGCGGACGACCGGGGCGACGGCGGGAGACCGCCGCTGCCGAAGCTGTGAGCGTTCACAATGCGTCTGCCGATTTGCTCTCCTCTCCATCGGGGTGCTTGGAGGTGGTGTGGGGCGGAGCCAATACGAGGCGGAGAACCCTTGTCAAGGGGCTTGATACGTGATCACGCCGCCGCTCAGGTCCGAGCGTGGCCCAACTGCGCGTTATCGCGATGGCCCGAGACCAGTGAGAAGCCTGTGGTGAAACTTTCATTCCACTCCACCCGCCCAACGTATGGACCGCCGAAACTTTCGGATCGCGGATCCCGCCCACTTAACCGATTTTGCGCATACGCCTCGGCCAGGTAGCCCGAAAGTTTCCGTTGAAGTCTTGACAAGTTTCGGGGAGGTTTCCACACTGATCCTCCAAGGCGGTCCCCCGCTCCCAGGTGGTGGTGCACGTGCAGGGGGCCGCCCATCCCGACGTCCCGGTGGTGTGCGTCCTCAAGCGACGAGGCGCGGCGTCGATCTCACGGGAACTTCCACGTTCCCCCTCGGTGATTCAGTTATGGAGGCTCAGACATGGGCGAAAACGTCATGTCCCCGCCCGGAACCCGGCTGCGCCGGGCTCTGGTCGCCGGCGCTCTCGGCGTGCTCACCGCGGCCACGGCGGTGGTGGCGGTGACGGTCCCCGCCGACGCCGCGGCGAGCACGCTCGGCGCGGCTGCGGCGCAAAGCGGCCGCTACTTCGGCACCGCCATCGCGAGCGGCAAACTCGGCGACGGGAACTACACCGGCATCGCGAGCCGGGAGTTCAACATGGTGACGGCCGAGAACGAGATGAAGATCGACGCCACCGAGCCGAACCAGAACCAGTTCAACTTCACCAACGCCGACCGGATCTACAACTGGGCGGTGCAGAACGGCAAGCAGGTGCGCGGGCACACGCTGGCCTGGCACTCCCAGCAGCCCGGCTGGATGCAGTCCCTGTCGGGCAGCGCGCTGCGCCAGGCGATGATCAACCACATCAACGGCGTGATGGCCCACTACAAGGGCAAGATCCCCTACTGGGACGTCGTCAACGAGGCCTACGCCGACAGCGGCGGCGGCCGGCGTGACTCCAACCTCCAGCGCACCGGCAACGACTGGATCGAGGTCGCCTTCCGCACCGCGCGCGCCGCCGACCCGGCCGCCAAGCTCTGCTACAACGACTACAACACCGACAACTGGACCTGGGCCAAGACGCAGGGCGTCTACAACATGGTCAAGGACTTCAAGTCCCGCGGCGTCCCGATCGACTGCGTCGGCTTCCAGTCGCACTTCAACAGCAACAGCCCCTACCCCAGCAACTACCGGACGACGCTGCAGAACTTCGCCGCCCTCGGCGTGGACGTGGCCATCACCGAGCTGGACATCCAGGGCGGCTCCGCCTCGACCTACGCCAGCGTCGTGAACGACTGCCTTGCCGTCTCCCGCTGCATCGGCATCACCGTGTGGGGCGTGCGCGACAGCGACTCCTGGCTCGGCGCGAACACCAGCCCGCTGCTGTTCGACAGCAACGGCAACAAGAAGGCCGCCTACACCTCGGTCCTGAACGCTCTCAACGCGGCCACGCCGACGACGTCGCCCAGCCCCGGCACCTCCCCCAGCCCCGGCACCTCCCCCAGCCCGGGCACCTCGCCGACCCCCGGTGGTGGGAACGGAACCGGGCCGATCAGGAGTGTCGGCTCCGGCCGCTGCCTCGACGTGCCCAACGCCAGCACCAACGACGGCACGCAGGTGCAGATCTGGGACTGCAACGGCCAGACCAACCAGACCTGGACCTACACCTCCGCCCAGGAGCTGCGGGTCTACGGCAACAAGTGCCTGGACGCCGCGGGCACCGGCAACGGCGCCAAGGTCCAGATCTACTCCTGCTGGGGCGGCGACAACCAGAAGTGGCGCCTCAACTCGGACGGGACCATCGTCGGTGTTCAGTCGAACCTGTGCCTGGACGCCGTCGGACAGGGCACCGGCAACGGCACCCAGATCCAGCTCTACTCCTGCTGGGGCGGAAACAACCAGAAGTGGACCTTCACGCAGTGAGTCCCGCGGGGCCGCTGACTCAGGCCGGCTCCACCCGCTGACCCTTTTCCCCTAGCCCCAAGCGATGGCCTCCGGTGCGCACGCCGCACCGGAGGCCATGCGTGGAACCGTACGTTTCCTTCTCGCGCAGCTCCTTGGTCAGGGCTTCGCCGCGAGGGCGCCGTAGGCCCAGGCGTGACCTCCGGGAATCCGCTCCTGGTCCTTGTGCTCGTCAGGCCGCCAGCGCACCACCTCGACCACGCCCGGATCGATCACCTGCCAGCCCTCGAAGAACCGCAGCACCTGGTCGAGGGTGCGGGGCACCATGGGCGCGGTGCTGTTGTCGTAGGGCTTGGTGAAGTCCTCCTCGCGCACCTGAGGGGCGAAGTCGAGCGTGATGTGCGACAGCAGCAGGTGGCTGCCCGGGGGCACGGCCGCTTTGAAGCTCTCGACCAGGCCGTACGGGTCCTCCGCGTCGGTGACGAAGTGCAGGACGCCCGCCATGATGACGGCCACCGGACGGTCGAAGTCGATCACGGCCCGGACCTCCGGGTGGGACAGGATCGTCTCCGGCTTCCGCATGTCGGCCTCGATCACCGAGGTCTTCCCCGCGGCGCTGCCGGTCAGCAGGGCACGGCCGTGCACCAGGACGATGGGGTCGTTGTCCACGTACGCCACCCGGGCCTCGGGGTTGGCCTGCTGAGCGACCTCGTGGGTGTTGCCCTGAGTGGGAATGCCCGTGCCGATGTCGAGGAACTGCGTCATTCCCGCCTCGGCGGCGAGATGACGCACCGCCCGACGAAGGAAGGCACGGTGGGCGCGAACGCCCTCGCGGGTGCCCGGCGAAACCTTGAGGAGCTGTTCGGCCGCCTTGCGGTCGGCCGCGAAGTTGTCCTTGCCGCCCAGCAGGTAGTCGTATATCCGGGCAGGGTGCGGAACCGCGGTGTTGATTCGCGGGACGGGCCTGGCGACCGGCTCGGGATCCGTCGGCTCTGACATCAGTGCTCCTTACTGTTGTCTGTCGATCGTTGTCTCTCGATCGACAGGGGGACACAGCGGCACCCGATCGCTGTGCCCAACCGCCGCAGAAACTTTCGCGGCATTTTACGCAATTTTCGGGAAACGGTATTCGCCCACCGGGATCCGGGTCAAGTCGGCTGGCCGGCGGCGGTCCGGCTTGCGGCCGGTCACGCCCCTGCAAACTCTATTTCGCACCAATTCGCGCATAAAGTCGCAAATTCGCTTCCGCCTTCCCCGGTCGGCTCGGCCCGTTAATCCCTTGCCGGGTCCCGAGGGTGGGCGGGAGGCTGGGCGGATGCTGATCCGACGGGAGAACCCCGGCGACGTCGAGGCCGTCCGCGCGGTCGTCGCCACCGCCTTCGCGCCCTACGAGGCGGCCCGCAACCCCGACCGGCCGGACGGACCGCCGGTCGAGGTGAGGTTGCTCGACGAGCTGCGCGCCGACCCCGGGTGGCTGCCGGAGCTGTCGCTCGTCGCACCGGCGCCGGGCGGCGGGATCGCGGGTCACGTCGTCTGCACGAGGGCCCACGTGGGGGCCGTTCCCGTGCTGGGGCTCGGCCCGCTGGCCGTGCACCCCGCTCACCAGCGGCGGGGCGTCGGCTCGGCGCTCGTGCACGCCGTGCTCGGCGCGGCCGAGGCGCTCGGCGAGCCGCTGGTCGCGCTGCTCGGCGACCCGGCGTACTACTCCCGCTTCGGCTTCGAGCACTCCGAGACGTACGGCGTGACGGCCCCCGAGCCGAAGTGGGGGACGTATTTCCAGGTCCGGGTGTTCGAGCGACCGGCCGCGCCGCCGCGCGGGCCTTTCGTCTACGCGAAGCCCTTTTCCGGGGTTGACGGCGGTTGATCGGTATGGCATCCAGCTCCTCGTGAAGAGGATCCTGACGTGGCTCGTCCTCGTCGTCATGGCGACCGGCTGCCAGAGCACCGCCGAGCCCGCGGCGCCGCCGCCCGTCCGTGCCCCGGCCACGGCCACGGTCGTCTCGCAGGAGGCCGTGGACGGGAGGACGGACAGGCTCGTGATCGACTCCCCGGCCACGGGCGGGAGGCGCTCGGTGTGGGTGCTGAAGCCCGCGGCCTGGAAGCCGGGCTCCACCGGCTGGCGCGCGCTGTACCTGTTGCACGGCTGCTGCGCCGGCGGCGGCTGGGACTGGCTCAGGACGGGCGAGGTGGCCCGGTTGACCACCCGCCTCGACGCCGTCGTCATCGTCCCCGAGGGCGGTTCGATGGGCTGGTACGCCGACTGGCGTGACGGCCCCGCCTGGGAGACCTTCCACCTGACCGAGGTGCCGCGCCTGGTCGAGCCGCGGTACGGCGTCGGCACGCGCCGCGCGATCGCCGGTTTCTCCATGGGCGGGCTCGGCGCGATCGTCTACGCGGCCCGGCATCCGGGTGTGTTCGAGGCCGCGGCGTCGTTCTCCGGGGTGCTCGACACCCGCGCCGACGTCCCCGGATATCGGGCGTTCATGGCGGACAACGGCGTGGACACCGAGGACCTGTGGGGCGACCCGAGCGCCTGGCCGTCGCACAACCCCGCCGACCTGGCCGGGCGGCTGAAGGGCGTGCGCCTCTACGCGTCCGCGGGCGACGGCGAGCCCGGTCCGCTCGACCAGGGTGACAGAGCGATCGACCGCACCGAGGCCGCGATCATGCGGCAGAACCTGAACTTCGCCAGGGCGGCGGAGAAGGCCGGGGTGAAGGTGACGACGGATTTCTACGGAAACGGCACCCACACCTGGCCGTACTGGATCCGTTCGTTCGAACGCGCGCTGCCGCTTCTCCTACCCTGAGACGCATGGGACGGGCCAATGACGAGGCAGCCGCGGCGCTGCAGGAGTACGCCGAGCTTTTCGCGCTGAACGGCGGGGACGCCTTCCGGGTGCGCAGCTACCAGAAGGCGGCCAAGTCGATCGCGGGATTCCCCGGCGACCTGGAGGAGACCGATGTGCGGTCGATCCCGGGCGTGGGCGAGGCGATCGCCAAGAAGGTCGAGGAGTTCCTCCAGCGCGGCAGCTTCCGCCAGCTCGACGACCTGCGGGGCAAGGTGCCCGAGGGGGTGCGCAGGCTGACCCGGATCCCCTCGCTCGGCCCGAAGAAGGCGCTGTTCCTGTTCCAGGAGCTCGGCATCGACTCTCCCGCCGCGCTGGCCGACGCCATCCGGGACGGCCGTCTGAAGGGCCTGCGCGGCTTCGGCGCCAAGACCGAGGAGAACCTGCTCAAGGGCATCGAGCACATGGAACGGTCGGGCGACCGGGTCCATCTCGGCGTCGCGACGGATCTCGCCGAGCGGGTCATCGCCTCGCTGCCCGCCGACCGGATCGCCTTCGCCGGGTCGCTGCGCCGGATGAGCGAGACGATCGGCGACATCGACATCCTCGCCGTCGGCGACCCCGGCCTGATGGAGCTGTTCGTGCGGCAGCCGTACGTCACCGAGATCGTCGCGAAGGGCGAGCGGAAGACCTCGGTCAGGACCGACCGCGGCCTGCAGGTCGACCTGCGGCTCATCCCCGCCGAGTCGTGGGGCGCGGCCATGGTCTACTTCACCGGCGGCAAGGAGCACAACGTCCGCATCCGGGAGATGGCGGTCAAGAAGGGCTGGAAGCTGTCGGAGTACGGCCTGTTCGACGGCGACCGCCTCATCGCGTCGGAGACCGAGGAGGAGATCTACCAGGCGCTCGGCATGGAGTGGGTGCACCCGGCGCTGCGCGAGGACGGCGGCGAGGTGGAGGCCGCGCTGCGGGGCGAGCTGCCGCGCCTGGTCGAGCTGCACGACCTGCGGGGCGACCTGCACACCCACACCGACCTCACCGACGGCATCGCCTCACTGGAGGACATGGTGGCCGCCGCCGCGATGCGCGGTTACTCCTACTACGCGGTGACCGATCACGCGCCCGACCTGGTCATGCAGCGGATGACCCTCGACAAGGCCCTCGCCCAGCGCGCCCGCATCGCCGAGCTGCAGGCGAGATATCCGGACATGCGGCTGCTGCACGGCAGCGAGCTGAACATCGCCCCGGACGGCTCGGTGGACTGGCCGGCCGAGGTGCTGGCCGGGTTCGACGTCTGCGTCGCGTCGGTGCACTCGCACTTCACCCAGTCACGGGAGGAGATGACCCGCCGTTTCATCGCGGCATGCGACAACCCGCACGTCCACGTCATCGGCCACCCCACGACCCGGAAGATCGGCAAGCGGCCGCCGGTTGACGCGGACTGGGACGCGGTGTTCCGCGCCGCCGCCAGGACCGGGACGATCATGGAGATCGACTCCTATCCCGACCGGGCCGACCTGCCCTCCGACCTGGTGCGGCTCGCGCGCCACCACGGCGTGAAGTTCTCCATCGACAGCGACTCCCACGCCGTCCCGCACCTGGCCCACCAGCGGTTCGGCGTGGGCATCGCGCAGCGGGCCTGGCTCACCCCGGACGACGTGGTGAACACCTGGCCCCTCGACCGCCTGCTGGCCCACCTGGGCAGGGGCTGACCGCACAGCTCCCCGCCTCGCAGATCACCGCCTCACAGATCCCGGAGGATCGCGCGCAACATGGTCACGGTGTCGCGGGCCGACTCGGCCTGCACGCTGAGGTCGTTCATCACGGCGGTGTAGTCGTCCACGTCCTCCTGCTTGTCGAGGTACAACGCGCTGCTGAGCTGTTCGAGATAGACGACGTCGGGCAGGTCCGGCTCGGCGAACCGCAGGATGGTGAAGGGGCCGCCCACGGCGGGGTGGCCCCCGGCCCTGAAGGGCAGGATCTGCAGGGTGACGTTCGGGCGCGCGGCGGCCTCGATCAGGTGCTCGATCTGACGGCGCTGCACGGCCCGGCCGCCCAGGGGACGGCGCAGCGCCGACTCGTCCACCACCGACCACAGCCGGGGCCCGTCGGCCTGGTCCAGGAGCCGCTGGCGCCGCATGCGCAGGCCGATGCGCCGGTCGAGGTCGGCCTCCGGCGCCCCGCCGTGCCGCAGCCGGATCGCCGCGCGTGCGTAGTCCTCGGCCTGCAACAGGCTGTGCACGAACTGGACCTCGTAGGTGCGGATGGTGGCCGCCGCCTCCTCAAGCCCGACGTAGACCTCGAACCAGCCGGGCAGCAGGTCGTTGTACTGGTGCCACCAGCCGGGCGTACCGGCCTGCTCGGCGAGCGCCAGCATCGTCTCCCGCTCCCCGCTGTCGACGACGCCGTACAGCGTGAGCAGGTCGGCCACGTCACGCCGTTTGAAGGGGGTGCGGCCCAGCTCCAGCCGGCAGATCTTCGACGTCGAGGCGCGGATGGCGTGCCCGGCCTGCTCGCGGCTGATGTTCCTGGCCTCGCGGAGCCGGCGCAGCTGAGCGCCGAGCATCATGCGCACCACCGTCGGCCCGCCCCGCGGCTGAACGGGCCGTCCGCCCGGAGAAGTCGCGTCCTCCGGCCGAGCCGAGATCATTCCCTGTCCTCCCCGATACGGGTCTCGCCGGTGCCGGCCGTACGCCGACGCCTTGGTGACGGGATGGTATCGGGGCGGACGCGGCCCTAATCGCACTTTTCAGCCCGGCCCATGCGGTTGCGTGCCGGAGCTTGATCGGAAAGGATGGGCGCGACGCGCGATCCGCCAGCAACGAGCGGAGATCACTGACGCGGGTGCGGTCGTCTCTCCGTTCCGACCACTCCGAGGCCCCCATGAGCAACACTCCTCGCGACACTCCTCCCGTCGACGACCCCGGCGTCCGCAGGATCGACAGCAGCGTGCCGCACTCGGCCCGCGTTTGGAACTACTTCCTGGGGGGCAAGGACCACTACCCCGTCGACAGGGAGGCGGGGGAACGGATCCGCGCCGTCTTCCCCGGGATGGTGGACATCGCCCGCCAGTCCCGGCAGATGCTCGTGCGCACCGTCGGATACCTCGCCGGCGAGGCGGGAATCCGCCAGTTCCTCGACATCGGCACGGGCCTGCCCACCGTCGGCAACACCCACGAGGTCGCCCAGCGACTGGCCCCGGCGTCCCGGATCGTCTACGTCGACAACGACCCCCTGGTGCTGGTGCACGCCCAGGCGCTGCTGACCAGCACCCCCGAGGGAGCCACCGACTACATCGAGGCCGACGTACGCGACCCCGGCCGCATCCTGCGGGAGGCGGCCGGAACGCTCGACTTCGAGCGGCCGACCGCGCTCATGCTGATGGGCATCCTCGGCCTGGTGGCGGACTACGACGAGGCGCGGGAGATCGTGCGCCGGCTGCTGGCGGCCCTGCCCTCCGGCAGCTATCTCGCGCTCTACGACGGCTCCGACACCGACCCGGCGTACGTCGAGGCGCTCGGCCGCTACAACGCGGGCAGCGGCGCCACCCCCTACACGCCGCGAAGCCCCGAGCAGATCGAGGGCTACTTCACCGGCCTGGAGCTGCTCGACCCCGGCATCGTCTCGGTGTCGCGATGGCGGGCGGAGGACAACCCGTGGGGCGAGCCCCGCGAGGTGGCCTGCTTCGGCGGCGTCGCGCGCAAACCCTAGCCCGGACACGCCCTCCGGCCGACGATTCCCCCCTACGCCGGTCCACCGTCACCTCGGCTCGTCACGGAGAGACGCGTGAAGCGCGCCATGGCCACCGCGACTACGCCGCGCTACGGCAACGACGCTCGCACCAGGACGAGAGGGACGTGTCGGGGCCGCGGGTCCGCCGTCAGCGGGGGACGGGCAGGCCGTAGTGCTCGCGCAGCGTCGTGCCGCGGTAGTCCGTGCGGAACAGGCCGCGCCGCCGGAGGATCGGCACCACGTGGTCGACGAATGCGGGCAGCCCGTCGGCCAGCACGTCCGGCATGACGTTGAAGCCGTCCGCCGCGCCCGACTCGAACCACGACTGGATCACGTCGGCGACCCGCTCCGGCGTGCCGACGACGGTCAGATGGCCGAGTCCGACGCGGCGGAGGATGTCGCGCACCGTCAGACCCCCACGGGCGAGGGCGACGGCACGGTGGGCGCCGGGCCGCGGCGGCGGCAGCAGTCCGGCCGGCACCGGCCGGTCGAGTTCGAGGAGGGCGGGGTCCACGCGCAGCTTCATGCCGAGCCCCTGCAGCACGGCCTTCCTGTCCGCGAGGTCGTTCAGCCGGTCGCGCCGCTCGATCGCCTCGCGCTCGGTCCCGGCGATCGTGGTCTCCAGACCGGGCAGGATCCTGACCGAGCCCGGGTCGCGGCCGTGCCTCGGCATGCGCGAGCGCAGGTCGGCCGCGGCGGCCTTCGCGCTCTCCGGGTCGACGTCCGCGCAGAAGACGGCGTCGGCCACCCGCGCGGCCAGCTCGCGCCCCTCCTCCCCGCCGCCCGCCTGGAGGATCACCGGGTGTCCCTGCTCGGACGGCGGCAGCGTGAGTGCGCCGTGCACGCTGAAGATCTCGCCCTCGTGCTTCACCGGACGCACCTTCTCCGGGTCGGCGAAGCGCCCGGCCGCGGTGTCGTCCACCACGGCGTCCGGGTCCCAGCTGCGCCACAGGGCGAGCACCACGTCGACGAACTCGTTGCCCCTGCGGTAACGCTGTTCCCTGGTCGGCTCGACGCCGCCGAAGTTGCGCGCCGACGACGAGTTGTACGTCGTGACGGCGTTCCAGGCCGCCCTGCCGTGGCTGATGAGGTCGAGGGCCATGAAGCGGCGCGCGACGTTGTACGGCTCGTTGTAGGTGGTCGAGGCGGTGCCGATGAGGCCGATGCGCTCGGTCTCCCTGGCGATGGCGGTGAGGATCAGCGGCGGTTCGATCCCGTTGTACGGCGGCTGCACGGACACGTCCTGCACCAGCCCCGGTGAGTCGGCGAGGAACACCGCGTCGAGCAGGCCGCGCTCGGCGATCCGGGCGAACTCGACGTACCGGTCGACGCCGGCGAACGAGAGGGCATCGGCCCCCGGATGGCGCCAGGCGCCCGGGTGGGCGCCGAGGCCGCCGAGCAGGTTGACGTTGAGGTGCAGCTCCCTGGCGCTCATGACGGCGTCCTTTCCTCGGCGGGGGCCGCGGGCCGCGCCCGCAGGCCCGGGACCGCGGCCAGCAAATCCCGCGTGTAATCGTGGCGCGGCTCGGCGAACAGCCGTCCGGTCTCGCCCGCCTCGATCACCCCGCCGTCCTTCATGACCACCACGTGGTCGGCGATCTGCCGGACCACGGCCAGGTCGTGCGAGATGAACAGGTACGCCATGTTCAGATCGGCCTGGAGGGCGGCCAGCAGCTCCAGCACCTGGGCCTGCACCGACACGTCGAGGCCGGAGACCGGCTCGTCGCACACCACCAGGGCCGGTTCGAGCGCGAGCGCCCTGGCGATGGCCACCCGCTGCCGCTGCCCGCCGGACAGGTGGGCCGGGCGGCGGTCGTGCAGGGCGGGCGGCAGCGCGACCCTGGCCAGCAGCTCGCGTGCCCGCTCCCGCCGGGCGCGCCGGCCGCCCACGCCGAAGATCCGCAGCGGCTCCTCCACGATCTCGGCGGCGCTGAAGCGCGGGTCGAGCGAGGCGTACGGGTTCTGGTGGACGAGCGCCATCCTGCGCCGGAACGGCCGCAGCTCCCGGCGGCCGAGCGCGGTGAGGTCCCGGCCCTGGAACAGCACGCGTCCCGCGGTGGGTTCGGCCAGGCGGGTGACCAGCCGGGCCGTGGTCGACTTGCCGGATCCCGACTCGCCCACCAGGGCGACCGTACGGCCGGCCGGGACGGTGAAGCTCACCCGGTCGACGGCGCGGACCACGCGCGGACCAGCCGAGGCGCCCGGCAGCGGGAAGTCCTTGACCAGCCCCTCGGCGACGAGCAGGTCCTGCGGGGGCGTGCGCGGCTCCCGCTCTCGCGCGACGAGGCGGCGGGGGCGCAGGCCGGGCGCCGCCGCGACCAGCGCCCGGGTGTATTCGTGCCGCGGCGACTCCAGGATCGCGCGTGCCGAGCCCGTTTCCATGACCCGCCCCTGTGACATCACCACGACCCGGGAGGCGCGTTCGGCGGCCACGCCGAGATCGTGGGTGATCAGCAGCACCGCGGTGCCCAGCTCCCGGGTCAGCGTGTCGAGGTGGTCGAGGATCTGCCGCTGCACCGTCACGTCGAGCGCACTGGTCGGCTCGTCGGCGATCAGCAGCTTCGGCCGGGCGGCCAGCGCGATCGCGATGAGCACGCGCTGCTGCATGCCGCCCGACAGCTCGTGGGGGTACTGCCGGGCGCGGACGGCCGGATCCGGCAGGCCGGCCTGGGCCAGCAGCTCGACGGCGGCGAGGCGGGCGGCGCCGCGGCCGGCCAGCCCGTGCACGACGAGCACCTCCGCGACCTGTGCGCCGACCCGCTGCACCGGGTTCAGCGACACCATCGGGTCCTGCGGCACCAGCGCGATGTCCCGCCCCCGCAGCGCGCGTATGGCCCTCGGCCCGAGCGTGGTGAGCTCCTGCCCGTCGAACCGCAGCGTGCCGCCGTCGATCCGGCCGCCCGGCGGCAGCAGCCCGACGACGGCGTGCGCGAACGTCGACTTCCCCGACCCCGACTCCCCCACCACGGCGACCACCTCGCCGCGGCCCACGGTCAGGTCGATCCCCCGCAGGGCGGGCCTGCCGCCGTACGAGACCCGGACGCCCGCGGCGTCGAGCAGCGCGATCACCGCGGCCCCGCCCACTCGCCCTCGGCCCTGGCGATGCGGTTGACGGCGAGCGTCACGGCCGCGACCGTCAGGCCCGGCATCGTCGTGAGCCACCACGCGCCGGACAGGTAGTCGCGGCCCTGGGCGACGAGCGCGCCCCACTCGGGCGCCGGCGGGGCCGCGCCATACCCGAGGAAGCCGAGCGCCGCGACCGAAAGCACCGCCGTGCCCGTGCTGAGCGTCGCCACCGCCAGGAGGGGCCCGTACGCGTTGGGCAGGACGTGGCGCAGGAGCACCGAGTGCCGGCGGGCGCCGAACGCCTCGGCCGCCTCGACGTAGGCCGACGTGCGCACCCGCAGCACCTCCGCGCGCATGATGCGGGCGAATCCCGCCACGTTGGCGAGGCCGACCGCGAGCGCGACGTTGACGGGGCCGGAACCGAGCGCGGTCACCAGTGTGAGGGACAGCAGCAGCGACGGCACGGCGAGCAGCACCTCGACCAGACGCGTGATCACCTCGTCGAGCCACCGCGCCGCGAGCCCCGCGACCAGCCCGAGCGGGCCGCCCAGCACGACCCCGGCCGCCACCGCGACGACGGTTACCTTCAGGGACGACCCCGCGCCGTACACGACCCGGGTGAACAGGTCGCGGCCCAGCTGGTCGGTGCCGAAGGGATGCCCGGGACCGGGCGGCAGCAGGCTCTGCGCGGGCGCCGCGGCGAGCGGGTCGCGCGAGGTGAACAGGCCGGGAAGGAACGCGGCCGTCAGGGCGAGCAGGACGACCACGACCGACAGGAGCAGCCCCGGGCGGGCCAGGAGCAGGCGGGCGGCGGCGAGCACCCGCCTGCCCGGCGTGGCGGCGAGCGGCGCCTCGGCCGCCAGGCCCGTCACGAGGCCCGCCGGCCGAGCACGATGCGCGGGTCGAGCAGCGGGTAGGCGAGGTCGACGAGCAGGTTGACCACCACGACGACGACGGCGCTCACGACCACGACGCCCTGCACCACGGGGATGTCCTCGGCGCCGACCGCGGTCGCGGTGATCCTGCCGAGGCCGTCCCGGGAGAAGACGGTCTCCACGACCACGGCGTTGGTCATCAGCTCCCCTATCAGCAGGCCGAGCAGCGTCAGCGTGGGGATCAGGGCGTTCGGGGCGACGTGGCGCAGGTGGACGCGCAGCCGCCCGGCCCCCTTGGCGTGCGCGGTCTCCACGTACGGGTCGCGCAGGACGCTGTCGAGGCCGCGGGCGAGCACCTGGGCGAGCGCGGCGGCGGCGGGCACGGCGAGCGTGACGGCGGGCAGCACCTGGACGGCCGGGCCGGCGTCGCCGGCGGAGGGCAGCAGCCGCAGCCGGAACGACACGACCTGCAGCAGCACGAGCCCGACCCAGAACGACGGCAGGGCGACGCCGAGGGACGGCAGCGACAGCAGCAGCCGTCGCAGCCGGGGCATCCGCGTGTAGGTGGCGAGCAGGGCGAGCCCGGCGCCCGCCGGGACGGCCAGCACGACGGCGAGACCGGTCAGCGTGAGCGTGGCGGGCAGGCCGGTGCGAATCAGCCCGAGCACCGGGGTGCCGCTCGTCACCGACCGGCCGAAGTCGCCGTGCAGCGCGGCCGCCAGCCGCTCGAGGTACTGGACCGCCAGGGGGCGGTCGAAGCCGTACTCGTGCCGGAGTGCGGCGATCTGCGCGGGGTCCACGGCGTCGCCCGACGCCCCGCCGCCCGTCATGATCTCGATCGGGTCGCCGGGCAGCAGGTAGAGCACGGCGAAGGAGAGCGTGAACGCCGCCCACAGCACCAGCACCGCCTGCGCCAGCCGCCGCGTGAGGTAACGCGCCATGTCGCGGTGGTGCATGTCAGGAGACCCACGCGTCGTGGAACTGCAGGCGGGCGGCGGAGTCGAAGCGCACACCGTGGGCGCGTGCGCCCACGCCGACGACGACGCTGCCCTCGAACAGGGGGATGGCGTAGGCGTCGCGGACGAGCAGGGTCTGCGCCGTGGCCACCTGCGCGGCCCGCCTGCCGGTGTCGCTCTCTGCGGCTTGGTCGTCGAGTGCGGTCTGCAGCGGCCCGCCCGGCAGCCGTACGGCGTTGAGGCCCTTGGCCGTGTAGTAGCGCCGGAGGATGTCGGGGTCGGCGCTGGGCGCGTCACCGAGGATGAGGTCGTAGTCGCCGTCCTTGAACGCCTGCAGAGCCTGGGAGACCGGCGTCTGCCTGAGCACGACGTCGACGCCGACGGCCTTGAGCTGCTGCTGGACCAGTTCGAGGGCCGACTGGGTCGCCGCGTAGGTGGAGAACCAGCGCAGGACGAGGCTCAGCCGCTCGCCGTTCTTGAACCGCACGCCGTCCGGGCCCGCCTTCCAGCCGGCGCCGTCGAGCAGACGCCCGGCCCCGGCGGGGTCGGCGGCGAGGTCCGCGCCGAGGTCGGTGTATCCCGGGGTGGAGCTGGCGAGGATGCTCGTCGCGGGCCGGTAGACCGACCCGTACAGGGTGGTGACGATCTGCCGCCGGTCGACGGCCTTCTGGATGGCCCGGCGCACGGCGGGGTCCGCCGTCAGGGGCCGGGAGGCGTTCACGTTGAGGCTGTAGACCAGGCCCGCCGGGGAGCGCGTCTCCAGCGCGAACCCCTCCTGGCGCAACTGCTGGGCGCCCTGCGGCTGCAGCAGCGAGACGACGTCGGCCTGCCCGGAGCGCAGCCGGCCGGCCCGTACGCTCTCCTCCGGGACGACCTGGAACACGACCTGGTCAAGGTAGGCGGCGCCCTTTTTGGAGGCGAGGGCGGAGCCCCAGGCGTAGCCGTCCCTGCGCCGCTCCACCACCTCCTGGTTGGGCGTGTAGTGGTCGAGCACGAACGGGCCGGAGCCGACGACCCCCGACGCGCACCGGTCGGCCGCCGATCTCGCCAGCGTCGTCTCCGCGACCATGCCGAGGCTCGTGGTGGAGGTGCCGTACAGGAACGGGGCGTTGGGGTGGTCGAACTCGACCCGCACGGTTCTGGCGTCGACGACGACGCTGCGCCGGTAGCCCGACAGGTAGGTCGACGCCTGCACGGCCCGCGCGCCGAGCTTCACCAGGTGGTCGAGGTTGTCCTTCACCGTCCGCGCGTCCAGCGGGGTGCCGTCACTGAAGGTGACGCCGTCTTTGAGGGTGAAGGTGTAGCGGCGGGCGCCGGACTCGGCCTTCCAGGACTCGGCGAGCCAGGGCACGATCTTCCCGGTGGCCGTGTCCTGGTCGGTCAGCGAGTCGACCAGCTGACGGGTCACGGTGATCGTGTTGCTGCTGCCCGCCTGCTGGGGGTCGAGACAGTCGGGCGCGGCCGACAGCGCCGCGGTCAGCCGGCCGCCGGTCTTCGGCCCTCCGGACCCGCCGCCCTTCACCGGATGCCCGCCGGACGCGCCCGACCCGCAGGCCGCGACGAGGAGGACGGCGCAGACCGCGCCGCAGGTCGTCACCTTCAGGGGCATCAGACGGCTCCAATTCCCTGCTAAATCGACTGCTTGACTAGGTTTTTACGCCCCGAGAAAGCGGGGAGTGTCCCCGCTTTCCCGTTACGATAACGGGGACACTCCCCGCTTATCAACCGATAGGGACGCGCATGAACGGACCCGTCCAAGTCGGCGTCGTGGGCGCCTCACCCTCGCGCGGCTGGGCCGCCACGGCCCACCTGCCCGCCCTCGCCCGGCTCCCCGGGTTCACGCTGACCGCCGTGGCCACCTCCCGCCCGGAGAGCGCCCGCGAGGCCGCCCGCGTGTACGGCGCCCGGCACGCCCTGACGGCCGCGGAGCTCGTCACGCATCCGGACGTCGATCTGGTGGTGGTCGCCGTCAAGGTGCCCGGCCACGCCGAACTGATCAGGGCCGCCCTCGGCGCGGGCAAGCACGTCCTGTCCGAGTGGCCGCTCGCCACCGGCCTCGGCGAGGCGACGGAGCTGGCCGCCCTCGCGAGGCGTGCCGGGGTGGTCCACGCGACCGGGCTGCAGGGGCTGCACTCCCCGGGCGCCCGGCACGTGCGCGAGCTGCTCGACGGCGGCCGCGTCGGCGAGGTGTGGGCCGTCAGCGTCGTCTTCGCCGCCGCCGGCGGGCTCGGCGGCGGCCGGATCCCCCGGTCCGCGATCTGGGCCACCGACCCCGCGGCCGGGGTGAGCCTGCTCAGCGTCTCGGCCGCCCACATCCTGTCCGTGCTGACGACCGCCGTCGGCGCGCCGTCCGAGCTGTCCGCGATCGCGGCCTGCGCGGGCGGCACCGCGGTGGTGGAGGAGACCGGCGAGGTCATCCCCGTGGGCATGGTGAACCAGGTCGTGCTGCACGGGCACCTCGGACAGCACGGGCACCTCGGACAGCACGGGCGCCTCGGCGGCGGCGTCGTCGCATCGGTCGCCGTGCAGGGCGGCACCCCACCCGCCGCGGCCGGCTTCCTGATGAAGATCGTCGGGAGCGAGGGGGCGATGACCGTGACGCCGGTCCAGCGCGGCAGCTCCATGCAGATCGCCGACTGGGTCGTCCGCGTAGCCCGCCATGGCGGCGCGGAGGAGGAGGTCCCGGTGCCGTCCCGCCTGCGGGCGGCGCCCCCGGACGTGCCCGCCGGGCCGCCGGCCAACGTCGCGGCCCTGTATCTCGAGGTCGGGCGGGCGATCGCGGAGGGCCGCGACGCCTACCCGAGTTTCGAGACGGCGGTGCGCTACCACCGTCTCGTCGGCCTCATCGAGGAGGCGTCCCGGTCCGGTCTGAGGTTGCCCGCAGGCCGTCCATGAGCACGGTGAGCAACCGGTCGGACCGGGTCGCGTCGCGGGGGCCGCGCTCCGTCGCCCAGGCGATGCCGGTCGCCTGGGTCAGCAGGTCGACCGCGTCGACGTCGCACCGCATCTGCCCCGCGCGCTGGGCCCGCTCCAGCAGCCGGGCCGCGACGCCGAGGAGCGTGGCGCACGAGCCGTGCAACGGGGAGCCCGGGTCGCCGCGCAGCGTGGCCAGCACCGACGCGGGCAGCCCCTGGTAGGTCTTGGTGTACGCGACGAACTCCCGCAGCCAGACGGCCAGGGCGTCCGCCGGCCCCTCGCGGGAGAGCAGGGTCCGCTCCCCCTCCACCAACTGGCCGATCCGCTCCCGCAGCACCTCCTCCAGCAGCGCCTCACGCGTGGGGAAGTGGCGGTAGAGCGTGGCGTTCGCCACCCCGGCGCGCTTGGCGATGCCGTCCAGGGGCGTGTCCGCGCCGTGCTCGGCGAACGCCTCGACGGCGGCGTCGAGCAGCACCTGCCGGTTGCGTCTGGCGTCGGCCCGCATCCGCCGGGTCCCCCCGGAGCCGGGCGGCGCCTCGGTCCGTGAGCCGCCGGAGCCGGGCGGCGGCACATCGGTCCGGGGGCGGTCCCCCGCCGTTCCGGGGAGCATCCCCCGATTAAACCACCCGGTCGCACCCCGCCCGGGTCCGGCCGGGGATCAGCGGCCCTCCGCGCCCGCCGGGACGGGAACCGGCAGGCCGTAGTGCTCGCGCAGGGTCGTGCCGCGATACTCCGTGCGGAACAGGCCACGCCGTTGAAGGAGCGGCACGACGTGGTCGACGAACGCGGGCAGCCCGTCGGCCAGCACGTCGGGCATGAGGTTGAACCCGTCCACCGCCCCGGACTCGAACCAGCGCTGGATCAGGCCGGCCACCTGATCGGGGGTGCCGACGACCTCGACGTTTCCCGTGCCGACGCCTCGGCTCAGCAACTGGCGGACGGTGAGACCGGTCCGGGCGTGGCGCCGGGCCACGTCCTCGGCCCGGCCGGAGTCCGGCGCGTCCGGCGCAAGGCCCGCCAGCAGCTCGGGCGGCACGGGCCGGTCGAGTTCGAGCGCGTCCGGCGGGACGCCCAGCGTCAGCGCGAGGTAGGACACCGGCCCCGACAGGTCGGTGAGGGCGTCGAGCCGCTCCCGCCGCTCGTACGCCTCGCGCTCGGTGCCGCCCAGTGTGATCCGCAGCCCGGGAAGGATCCGGATCGCGTCCGGGTCGCGGCCGTACTCCGCGGTGAGCTCCCGCAGCGCCCGGGACGCCTCGCGTGCGTTCGCCAGGTCGCCGGGAGCGGAGAACACGGCGTCGGCGGTCCGGGCAGCCAGGTGCCTGCCCTCGTCCGCGCCGCCCGCCTGGAAGATCACGGGGTGGCCCTGCGGGGAGGGCGGCAGCGTCAGCGGGCCGTGCACGGTGAAGTGCTCGCCCCGGTGGGCGATCGGCTCGACGCGGGACAGGTCCGCGAACCGGCCCTCGGCCACGTCGGCCACCACCGCGCCGGGACCCCAGCTCCGCCACAGCGCCCGTACGACGTCGACGAACTCGTTGCCCCTGGCGTACCGCTCCTCGCGGGTGGGCTCGCCGGCGCCGAAGTTGCGTGCGGAGTTGGAGTTGTAGGTCGTCACCGCGTTCCACGCCGCCCGGCCGCCGCTGATCACGTCGAGGGCGAGGAACCGGCGCGCGACGTTGTAGGGCTCGTTGTAGCTGGTGGACGCCGTGCCGATCAGCCCGATGCGCTCGGTGGCGCGGGCGATCGCGGTGAGGATCAGCGTCGGTTCGAGGCCGTTGTACGGCGGCCCGGCGGCGAGGTCTTGCACCACTCCCGGGGAGTCGGCGAGGAAGACGGCGTCCAGCAGGCCGCGCTCGGCTACGCGGGCCGCGGCGACGTAATCGTCCACCTGGACGAACGACAGCGGCGACGCCGCCGGCCAGCGCCAGGCGCCCGGGTGCGACCCGAGCCCGCCGAGCAGGTTGACGTTGAGGTGCAGTTCGCGGGTCATCGTTTCCTTTCTCACGAGGTCGTGCTCGCCAGGCCCCACTTCACCGGGCGCCTTCTCACCGGGCCCCTTCTCACCAGGCCCCTTCTCACCAGGCCCCTTCTCACCAGGCCACGGGCAGCGCGTCCACGCCGAACACGGCCGAGGACGACCGGAACGGCACGTCCTCGTACGGCACGGCCAGACGCAGGCCGGGGAGGCGGCGCAGCAGCGCGGGGTAGGCGATCCGCATCTCGATCCGGGCGAGCGGCGCGCCGAGACAGTGGTGGATGCCGTGCCCGAAGGCGAGGTGCCCGAACGCCTTCCTGGTGACGTCGAAGTCGTCCATGCCGGGCCCCAGGCGCTCGTCGCGGTTGGCCGTCGGCAGCGAGCACACCACCAGGTCCCCGGCCTTGATCTCCCGGCCGCCGAGGACCACGTCCACCTGGGCGATCCTGGGCAGGCCCGAGTGCACCACGGACAGGTAGCGCAGCAGTTCCTCCACGCCGCCGTCGACGTGGGCGTCGTCGCGCATGAGCGCGGCCTGGTCCGGACGGAGCAGGAGCAGCATCACCCCGAGGGCGAGCATGTTGGCGGTGGTCTCGTGCCCGGCGAGCAGCAGCAGGTCGGACACCCCGGTCAGCTCCCGGTCGGTGAGGCTGTCGCCGTGCTCGCGCACGAGCATGCCGATCAGCCCCTCCCCTGGCGCGCGCCGCTCCCGCTCCACCAGGCCGGCCATGTAGGCCCGTGCCTCCTCGACTGCCGCGATCCGCTCCTCCACGCCGAGGGACATGTCGAGCCGCCGGGCGCTGCGCCGCTGGAAGTCCGCCCGGTCCTCGTACGGCACTCCCAGCAGCTCGCAGATGACCAGGGACGGGATGGGCAGCGAGAACGCCTCGACGAGGTCGGCCGGAGGGCCCGACCGCTCCATCGCGTCGAGGTGGTCCGTGACGATCTCCTCGATGCGCGGCCGGAGCCGCTGCAGCCGCTTGACCGTGAACTCGGGGCTGAGCATGCGGCGCAGCACGGTGTGCTCGGGCGGGTCGTACGCGCCGAGCAGGCCCGAACCGGCCGAGGAGACCGAGCCGGACCGGTCCTCCCGGGTCGTGAGCGGGTGGCTGTTGGCGAAGCGGGCGGAGTCGCCCATCACGGCCCGCACCTCGTCGTAGCGCGTGACCAGCCAGGCGGTCTCCCCCCACGGCAGCGTGGTCGGAGCCACCGGCTCCTCGCTGCGCCGCCGGGCGAGCCGGGCGTCCGGGCCGAAACATTCCCTGCGCACCAGCAGGGGAACGAGCGTGTCCTGGGTCACTGGGGGCACCATCCTTACTGCGGACCCGCGACGGGTCGTGTGGAGGGGACCGGGGGATCAGCGCGCGGCCAGTTCCTTGGGCAGGTTGAACTTCGTCGTCTCGACCGCGACCCGCCGCTCCACCACCTCGACCGGGCCGAGGCCGCGCAGGTTGCGGACGATGCCGTCCACGAGCGCCGGCGGGGCGGAGGCGCCCGCCGTCAGCCCGATCCTGACCGCCTCGGCGAGGTCGGCGAGCCGCACGTCGCCGACGTCCTCCACGAACCGGGTCGGCGTGCCCGCCCGCTCCGACAGCTCCGCCAGCCGCAGCGAGTTGGAGGAGTTCCTCGAGCCGACCACGAACAGCAGGTCCGATTCGGCGGCGACCGCGCGCACCGCCTCCTGCCGGTTGGTCGTCGCGTAGCAGATGTCGTCGCTGCCCGGCCCCTTGATGCGGGGGAACCGCTCCCGCAGCGCGGTGACGACCTCGGCGGCCTCGTCCACCGCGAGGGTCGTCTGCATGACGTAGGCCGTCTCCCCCTCGTACGCCGGGAGGCGGGCCACGTCGTCCACCGTCTGCACGAGCGTCGTCCGGCCGGGCGCCTCCCCCAGCGTCCCCTCGCTCTCCTCGTGGCCCGCGTGCCCGATGAGGACGATGCGGTCCCCTCTGGCGGCGAACCTGCGCACCTCGGCGTGCACCTTGGTCACCAGCGGGCAGGTCGCGTCGACCACCCGCAGCCCGCGCCGCCGCGCCTGCGCACGCACCTCCGGCGACACCCCGTGCGCCGAGAAGACCACGAGAGCGCCCTCCGGCACCTCGTCCAGGTCGTCGACGAACACCGCGCCCCGCTCCGCCAGGTCCCGTACGACGTGCGTGTTGTGCACGATCTGCTTGCGCACGTACACCGGATGCGGATGCCGGGCCAGCGCGGCCTCCACGATCTGCACGGCGCGCTCGACGCCCGCACAGAACGACTGCGGCTGGGCGAGCACCACCGTCCGGGGGCGCCGCGCGGCCCGCCAGCGGCCGAGCACCTCGTCGACGGCGGCCCGCGCGTGGGAGGAGACGGCCCGCACGCCGTCAGGAAGGGTCCCGGGCGCCGTGCCGACCGTCAGCCCGGCGCGGCGCAGTTCGGCCGCGATCAGGTCCGCGGACGCGAACGAGTCGGCCACGAGAACGTCGGCAGGCGTCATGAGAAGGCACCTTTCTTGGTCGGGACGGTTCGTACGGTAAGCACCGATTCGTCGTGCGGCCAGGGAGGCGTCCCGTGGGACAGGACAACGATCCGGCTCCCGCCCCGGCCGCGCGGGTCTCGCAGGCAGGAGACGTCCCGTGCGGCAGGACGGCGATCTGGCCCGGCCTCGCGCCGAGCGTCTTTCATACACGCCATGACCCTTCTGGAGCTGATACGGGAGCCCCGCGACCTGCGCGGCCTGACCCTGGACCAGATGCGGACCCTCGCCGCGGAGATCCGTGCGCTGCTCGTCGACCGGGTGTCCAGGACGGGCGGGCATCTCGGTCCCAACCTCGGAGTCGTCGAACTGACCCTGGCCGTCCACCGGGTGTTCGACTCCCCCCGTGACCGGATCCTGTTCGACACGGGCCACCAGGCGTACGTCCACAAGATCCTCACCGGCCGGGCCGCGGGGTTCGACCGGCTGCGCCGACGCGGCGGGCTGTCCGGCTACCCCTCCCGGGAGGAGTCGCCGCACGACGTGATCGAGAACTCGCACGCCTCGACCGCGCTGAGCTACGCCGACGGCCTCGCCAAGGCGTACGAGCTGCTGGGCGACCACGACCGCACGGTGGTGGCCGTGGTGGGCGACGGGGCGCTGACCGGCGGCCTGTCATGGGAGGCGCTCAACACGGTCGCCTCCTCACGCCGCCGTCTCGTCATCGTCCTCAACGACAACGGCCGGTCGTACGCGCCCACCGTGGGCGGCCTCGCCCGCCACCTGGCCGCGGCGCGGGCGGGACGACGGGCGGCGGAGGTGTTCGAGCGCCTGGGCCTGCGCGTCGCCGGCCCCGTGGACGGCCACGATCTCGACGCCTTGGAGCGGGCGTTGCGGGAGGCCAGGGAGGCCGGCGAGCCGATGGTCGTCCACTGCGTGACCCGCAAGGGGGCCGGCTACCCGCCCGCCGAGCGCGACGAGGCCGACCACTTCCACGGCATCGGTGTGATCGACCCGGTGACGGGACGGCCGAAGCCGCGCTCCCCCTCCTGGACGTCGCTGTTCGCCGAGGAGTTGGTGCGGGTGGGCGCCGACCGGCCCGACGTGGTGGCGATCAGCGCGGCCATGATGGAGCCGGTGGGCCTCGGCCGGTTCGCCGCCGCCTATCCCGGGCGTGCGTTCGACGTGGGGATCGCCGAGCAGCACGCGGTCGCCTCGGCCGTCGGCATGAGCATGGCAGGGCTCCACCCGGTGGTGGCCGTCTACGCGACCTTCCTCAACCGGGCGTTCGACCAGGTCCTGCTGGACGCGGCGCTGCACCGGGCCCCGATGACGCTGGTGCTCGACCGGGCGGGGGTGACCGGAGAGGACGGCCCGAGCCACAACGGGGTCTGGGACCTGTCGATCCTCCAGGTCGTGCCGGGACTGCGGGTGGCCGCGCCGCGGGACGGCGCCACCCTGCGGGCCGAGCTGCGCGAGGCGTTGGCGGTGCCGGACGGGCCGACCGTGGTGCGGTTCCCCAAGGGGGCGCCGCCCCCGGACGTGCCGGCCCTCGGCCGGGTGGGCGGCGCCGACCTGCTCCGGCGCGGCCATCGGGAGGACGTCCTGATCGTGTCGATCGGCGCGATGGCGCCGGTCTGCCTAAGCGCGGCCGAGCGGCTGACCGAGGCCGGGCTGGGGGTGACCGTGGCCGACCCGCGCTGGGTCAAGCCGGTCGACCCGGCGCTGGTGGACCTGGCGACGAGGCACCGGCTGGTGGTGACCGCCGAGGACAACAGCAGGGCGGCGGGCGCGGGATCGGCGTTCGCCCAGGCGCTGCGGGACGCCGGAGCCGACGTGCCGGTGCGCGAGATCGGCGTGCCGCCGCGGTTCCTGGGACACGGGTCACGGCCGGAGGTGCTGGCCGAGGCGGGGCTGTGCCCCGGCGCGCTGGTGGACACCGTCCTGGACGCCCTCGGCCGGATGCCGGACGCCGAGGCGGCCGCGATGGCGCTGGCGAAGGGCATGTGAGGGCATGGCCACCGTATCCCTGGGGATTCCCGCCGTACGGACCCAGCCGATCGCCAAGCGGCGGGTGTCACGTCAGATCATGGTCGGCTCGGTCCCCGTCGGCGGGGACGCGCCGGTCTCGGTGCAGTCCATGACCACCACGCTGACCG
>NZ_VIRJ01000041.1:0-71077 GCF_006874435.1 Microbispora sp. KK1-11
TCGTGGCGGGCCAGGACGTCCACCGCGTGCTGGGCCGCGTCGTAGCTGCTGTAGGTGGCCAGCACCACCTTGTGGGACCCTGCTGTTCTCGGGACGCTCACGGGACCAACCCCCTCGGCTATTCCAGCTCGTGAAGACAACTCGCTCCGCCGCCGCTGCGCATCGGCCCGAGCGGGAGAACCGGAATCCACGCCACCCTCGACGTTGGCGGTGTCAGGGCTCTACCAGCGAGAACAATCCCTATGACGCGCATCCCCCGTCGGCCTGTGGAACACCCCGACGGGATTTTCGTCCCCCCTGCCAGCATCCCGCCTGCCGTTCCCTCGCACCACCCTTCCTGACCCTCATCTGCCTCGCATGAGCAGTGGCAGGTCGCCCAGGCGGAGCGCCAGATGAGAAGCATCTCCGTACTTACTCGGTCAGGCGTCGTGGCTCCCCGAAATTCCCCCTTCCCGTCCCGCCGTGGTCGTGTGGGACAACCTGTCCGCACACGTCGGACCGACCATGCGTACCTTCATCCACGCGCACGCCGACTGGCTGACCGTCTTCCGCCTGCCCGCCTACGCCCCCGAACTCAACCCGGCCGGGGCCGCTGCCGGCTCGCCCTGCGCTCGTGGTCATGGTCCGGCATTACGCCGACGCGGCGGCCGCCACACCTTTCCGAACCCAATGTGCGTACTGTTTTTGCTGGTCAGAAGGTTATGGGGCCGCACTGACGGGCAAAATTCGCCCATGCCGAGCTTGCGGGGACGGCGGCACCGGGCGGTGAGGGGCAGCGGCACCGGCTCATGGGGCCGGCTGCCCAAGGCGCTGGGGGTGCCGACTGCCCTGCTCGCCGGCGTGATCGTCGTCCGTCGGCTGCTGCGTCGGGTCGGCGGGATCTCCGACGACCTCGCCCGGATCAACATCAAAGACGAGTACGACCAGATCACCCAGCATCGGGATCCGACGCAGATGACCCAGCTGGTCGGCAACATCAACGTGAGCTTGGACATGCTGGACCGCGAGCGGCAGTTCGCCTCCACCATCGCCCACGAGATCCGCTCCCCGCTGGCCGGCATACGCGTCAGTGTGGAAGAGGCGATCGCCGATCCTGATCACGCCGACTACCCCGGCGCGTTCAGACAGGTGCTGCGGGAGGTGGATCGACTGGAGGCGCTCGCGACCGACCTCCTGCTGATCGCCCGGGGTCGTATCGCCCAGAGAAAGGAGAGGATCGATCTGTGCGAGCTGGTCAGGCAGGAAGTCGCTGCCCGAACCGACCCGATACCCGTCGAGGTGAGTTCCACTTCCAGTGGTCAGGTCGAAGCCATGCATACGCAAATGTGCGAGATCCTGACGAACTTGCTGGACAACGCCCAGCGCCACGCCAGGCACAGCGTGCGGGTCGACGTCGGATGCGACGACCGCTTCGCACGGCTGGCGGTGTCCGATGACGGCCCCGGCGTTCCCCCGCACGAGCGGGAGCGCGTCTTCGATCGGTTGTACCAGCTCACGAGCGAGTCTCCGCGCGGCGGCGCCGGTGCGGGCCTCGGGCTGAGCATCGTCCGGGAGATCGTCAAGACCCACAACGGATCCGTGTGGGTCGAACCCTCTCCCAGTGGCGGGGCCCGCTTCGTCGTTCAGCTCCCCCTCGCCCCCTCCCCGGTGTCGACGGCCTGACCCACCCGGCCCCGCCCCACACCCGGCTCGACCTACGCGGCACTCCCTGGAGGACGGCGCGGCGTACGACCCTCGTCAGCCCCTCCGAATGCCGGGAGAGCGTCGCGCGGTTTCGGGCGGCCGCGTTCCCCGCCGTGCCCAGCGCCCCTGGGCGCGGAGACCCGGCGGATACCGGGTGCGAAGTCGATGAGCAGATCCTCGACCGGCCCTGAATTGGTCCTCAATCGGCTTACGAAATCGGACCTTATCGAGTGTACCGATTCCTGCCAGGCTCAATGGCATGACAACGACAGCGACCCGCTTCGACGGCCAGGTACTCACGCCTGGCGACGCCGGCTACGACACCGCCCGTACCGTCTGGAACGCCATGATCGACCGGCGCCCACGCATGATCGTCCGCGCGGCGGGCGTCGCCGACGTGGTTGCCGCCGTCCGGCTGGCCCGCGAACTGGACCTCGAGATCGGCGTGCGCTGCGGTGGCCACAATGCCGCCGGCTTCGCCGTGCCTGACGGCGGTCTCATGATCGACCTGACGCCCATGGGCGGCGTGCGGGTCGACCCGGCCCGTCGCCGGGCCTGGGTGCAGGGCGGCGCGCTGCTCGGCGCACTGGACCGGGCGTCCCAGGCGTACGGCCTGGCCACCACCGCCGGCAACGTCTCACACACCGGCGTAGGCGGGCTCACACTCGGCGGCGGCATGGGCTGGCTGGCTCGCCAGTACGGCCTGGCCTGCGACAACGTCGTCTCTTACACGGTGGTCACCGCCGAGGGCGACGTGGTGACCGCGAGCCGCACCGACAACCCCGACCTGTTCTGGGGCCTGCGCGGCGGTGGTGGCAACTTCGGCATTGTGACCGAATTCGAGTTCCGGTTGCATCACACCGGCACACGGACGCTGGTCGCCGAGTTCGACTTCCGCGCCGAGGACGCCGTCCCGGTCATGGAGGGCTGGCGCGACCTGAACGCCGTCGCGCCCCGGCAGGCGACGTTCACCGCCGGTGTCGGCAGCACTCCCGCCGGCCCGATCGCCACGCTGGGGTTCGTGTGGGTCGGCGACCCGGCCGAGGGCCGCCGGCTGCTGCCCGCGATGCGGGCGCTCGGGCGTCCCGTTGCCTCCCGCGTCACCACACCGTCCTATCTCGAACTTCAGCAACGCGAGGACTCCACCGGCGGCCACGCGTACCGCCGCTATGCCAAGGGGCACTACCTGCGGAGCTTTCCCACCGCGGCGATCGAGGCGTTCTTGCTGCGCGGTGGCTCCGACCTGAGCGCGAGCCCGGACCTGCCGGGCGTCGGCCTGCAGGCGCACGGCGGCGCGATCGCCGATGTCCCGGAAGAAGACGCGGCGTTCAGCCACCGCGGCACGATGTTCGAGTTCGGTGCCGGCTCTCGCTGGAGCGACCCGGCCGAGGACGACGCCAGGATGAGTGCCGCCCGCGCCGCCGGCGCCTCGCTTGAGCCGTACGCCAGCGGGATCTACGTCAACTCGTTGACGGCCGACGAACTGGCCGACGGGCAGCGCGGCGTGCGGCGGGCGTACTCGGTTACGAAGCTGGCCCGGCTGACCGCGGTGAAGACCGCCTACGACCCGGCGAACGTGTTCCACCTGAACCAGAACATCCGTCCGGCCCAGAACAATCGTCCGGCACTGTGACGCGCCGCGTCAGGATCCCCGTACCTCCCGGATGGCCGTCGCCAGCAGCGCGACTCCCTCGGCGATGGCGCTCTCGCTGAGGATGGCGTAGCCGAAGATCAGGCCACCGGGCCCGGCGCCGGCGATCCGGAACGGCCCGACACCCTGGACGCCGAGCCCATGCCGGGCGGCTGCCTCCACCACCGCCGCCTCGTCGAGGTCGGGCGGGAGCCAGGCGACCACGTGCTGCCCGGCGGCGATCCCGGCCGGTCGCAGCTCCGGCAATTGGGTGCGCAGCGCGTCCAGCAGCGCGTCGCGGCGGCGCCGGTACACCGGACGCATCCGGCGCAGGTGACGGTCGAACTCGCCCCGGCGGAGAAAGTCGGCGAACGTCAGCTGGTCGATGACCGACGAACCGCGGTCGGCGAGCAGCTTCGCCGCGGCGACGTCGGCGACCAGTTGGGGAGGCACCACCATCCAGCCCAGCCGCAACCCCGGCGCGAGCGTCTTGCTGGCCGTACCGCAGTAGACGACGTGATCGGGCGCCAGTCCCTGCATGGCGCCCACCGGAGAGCGGTCGTAGCGGTACTCCGCGTCGTAGTCGTCCTCGACCACGATCGCGCCGCGGCGCCTGGCCCAGCGGATCACCTCGGCCCTGGCCGCCGCCGACAGCACCCCTCCAGTTGGCCACTGGTGCGACGGCGTGAGGACCAGCGCGTCGGCGTCGGCCACGTCCAAGGCGTCGACCTGAACGCCGTCCGGACCCACCGGGATGCCGACCACCTCCAGTCCCGCGGCCCCGGCCAGCACCCGGGCGTCGTCGTCGGACGACGGGTCCTCCAGGGCGATCCGCCTGGCGCCGCGCTGCGCGAGCACCTGGATCAGCAGCGAGATGCCCTGTCCGTAGCCGTTGCAGATGACCACCCTGCCGGGGACGGCCAGGGTGCCGCGTACCCGGTTGAGGTAGTCGCACAGGGCCTGGCGCAGTTCCGGCACGCCGCGCCCGTCGAGGTAGGTGAACCGGTCGTTGGGGGTGGTGGTGAGCACGGTACGAACCGAACGCAGCCAGGCGGCCCGCGGGAACTGCGACACGTCGGTGCGCCCGTACCCGAAGTCGACCCTGAAGCCGGCCCTGGAACCGGAACTGCTCGCGGCCGGCGGCGCCGTCGAAGCCGCGGAGCCCGCGCCGGCTGCGGTTTGCGGCATCGACACGGCGACCTGGGTGTAACCGCCCGATCGGCTGGCAAGGTAACCCTCGGCCACGAGCTGCTGGTATGCCTCCACGACCACCCCGCGGGAAACCCCGAGCCCGGCCGCGAGGGTGCGGCTGGGTGGCAGCGACGCACCCGCTCGCAACCGACCGGCCCGGATGCTCGCGCGGATGGCCGCCTCGATCTGCCGGTGCAGTGACACCCCGGCGTCACGGTCCAGTTCGATGAGCAAGTCCTCGGCCGGCCCGGAATTGGTCCCCAAACGGTCCATAGAATCGGACCCTACCGGCGTGTACCAATTCCAGCCAGGCTGAGTAGTTCAAGGTGCCGGCCTGGTTCTGGTTCAGGGAGGCCGAACTGCCGCGCAACCCCGGCGGCAAGGTGCTCAAGACCCATCTCCGCAAGGAGACCCTGGGCCTTTAGGGTTACCTCCCGCGTAATCGCCTCTCCTCAGGGGTCCGTGACACCGTTCACGTGTCGTCACCGAGACAACCTGAAGGAGCACGAAGATGACCGACTACACCGTCCTGGCCGAGCGTTACATCGCCGCCTGGAACGAGCGCGACGCCGAGGCCAGGGCGAA
Source organism: Microbispora sp. KK1-11 (assembly GCF_006874435.1). Taxonomy (NCBI): domain Bacteria; kingdom Bacillati; phylum Actinomycetota; class Actinomycetes; order Streptosporangiales; family Streptosporangiaceae; genus Microbispora; species Microbispora sp. KK1-11. The sequence goes on from NZ_VIRJ01000041.1 coordinate 5,090, forward strand.
GGCGGTGGCGGAGCTGTGGACCGAGGACGGCGGCTACACCGACCCGCTGGCCACGGTGACCGGGCACGAGGGCGTCGCCGCGGTGATCGCCGGGGCGCAGGAGATGTTCCCCGGGTTCGTGTTCACCCTGGGCGGGCCCGTGGACGGCCACCACGACACGGCGCGGTTCACCTGGCACCTGGCCCCGGAAGGCGCCGCCGAGCCCGTCGTGATCGGCTTCGACGTCGTCACGATCGCAAAGGACGGCCGGATCGGCAACGTGTACGGCTTCCTCGACAAGGTCCCCGCCTGACCGCCTCTCTGCGGGCTCCCGGCCGCCCCTCGCGCCGAGAGCCCGCTCGGCCGGACTGCCGGGTCAGTCCGGCTGCCACCATTCCTTGCTCTCCCGGGCGTACGTGGCCGGAGTCGGTATCGGCCTGACCGTCCCGGTCCTTCTTCGTGTAGAGAGCGGTCACCCGGAAAGGCCGTTACGCGTGCGCGACACTATGTTCTGACGCGTAGGGGCCCATCCGGGCAGACGGGCGACGAGGCCCGAAGTGCCGGCCTGGTCGCCGATACCCAGGGTGGGGCAGGGAACTCGTCGTCATGTGAAAGGCCCGTCACTATCTCGGCTCCGGAGTCAGGACGTGTCGGGTCCGGTCCCCGATCCAGGCCGCTTCGAGGATCGCGGTCAGGCTGTCGGTGTCGGCCGGGCCTGGATGATTCTGGATCAAGCGGGTGACGCCACTGGCCATCTCCGCGAAACGCGGGAGGTCGGCGCGCGCCACGCCGATGTCCGCCAAGGTGGGAGGGATGCCGATGTCGGCAAGGAGCCCGTCGAGCCAGGTGAGGAACGTATCTGCGGCCTCGGCCTCCGAGGCGTCGGCGACTTCGAGGCCGCACACCCCGGCGAGGATGGCCAACCGGTCGCCGATGGCATCCCTGGCCGCGTCCAGCGCGTAGGGCAGCAGCAGCCCGACGCCCAGGCCGTGGGGTGTGTGGGTGGCTGCGCCGATGGGGTACTGGAGGGCGTGCGGAGCCGCGGTGCCTGCGTGGGAAAATGCGAGCCCGGCCAGCATGGACCCATAGGACATGTCCGCGCGCGCGTCCTTGTCGCCTCCGTCCCTGACGACACGGGGCAAGCTGCGGGCGATCCGCTCCGCGGCCAGGAGCGCGTAGTGATCGGTGATCGCGTTGCGGCCGAGGAAGACCTGCTCCACCGGGTCGCGCGGTCCGTGGGCCCGGGGTCGCGCGGTGTAGCTCTCCACCGCGTGACAAAACGCGTCGATGCCGGAGTGGGCAGTGACGGTCGCAGGGCAGGTGTAGGTGAGCTCGGGGTCGACGATGGCGAAGTCGGGCACGATGTGGACGCTGGAGACCCCCACCTTCAGCTCGCGGTCCGGGTCGGTCAACACCGAGACGGGCGTGAGCTCGGAGCCGGTGCCTGACGTCGTCGGGACCGCGACGAGAGGAATCGTCGGCCCCGGCACCTTCGACTCGCCGTAATAATCGCGCGGCGTCCCACCGTGGCGCCGGATGACGCCGACCATTTTGGCGAGGTCGATCACCGTGCCACCCCCGATGGCGAGGATCACGTCGGCGTCCACCTCTGCGGCGACCGAGACGGCCAGGGCGACATCGGCGAGCGGCACGTCCGGATTCGCGTCGGCAAAGACCCCGACGACTGCGACCCTCTCACGCACGGCGGCAACGATCTCGGCCACGCCCGGCTGCCCCAGAAGAACCCGGTCGGTCACGATGAGGACGCGCGAGCCACACTCGGCCACCACTCGTGGGACGTTCTGCGCGACCCCTTCGCCCACTATCAGCTGGCGTGGTCCGCGGACGGTCTCAAGCATGTCAGTGCCTCTCTGGAACGTCGGCGGTGATTTGCTGGGCGGACGTCCGGGTCACCTGCGAGACCCGGACGGCGTCGGCAAGGTTGGCTGCCGGGTGGAGCGGGCGCGCGCCGCGCGCCCGGACTCGGTCGTGCCCGGGCGCCCTCCCTGGTGCCGGCGGATTCGTGCCGACCATGGCCCGGGTCCCGCCCCACGGGTGGAGGCCGGTCAGGTCATCTGTGCACACGGCGCGGTGGTCCTCGGCGGGCACCCGGAGCAGCAGGCAGGTCACGGTAGGTCGATCGCCGCGTAGGTCACGTCGAGGTACTCGAGGATGCCCTCGTGCGACCCCTCCTTGCCGATCCCGGACTGCTTCACGCCTCCGAACGGAGCCGACGGGTCCGAGATCAGACCACGGTTGATGCCGACCATCCCCGTCTCCAGCCCCTCGGCGAACCGGAGCGCCCGCTGGAGGTCACGGGTGAAGACGTATCCGGCCAGGCCGTGCTCGGTGTCGTTGGCCTTCGCGATCACCTCGTCGTCGGATGTGAACGAGATGATCGGCGCCACCGGGCCGAAGATTTCCTCCTGCAGGATCCGCGCGTCTTCGGGCACATCGACGAGGACCGTAGGCGGGTAGAAGTGGCCCGGCCCATCCGGACGCTCGCCGCCCACCAGGACACGGGCGCCGCGATCGACTGCGTCGGTGACAAGCTCGTCGATCTTGGTGACCGAGGGCTCGTCGATCAACGCGCCGACGTTTACGCCGTCGTCGAGACCATGGCCCACCGAGAGCGCGCCCATCCGCTTGGCGAAGCGCGCCGTGAACTCCTCGCGCACCGGCTCCTCGACATAGATTCGGTTGGCCGCGATGCAGGACTCCCCGATGTTGCGCATCTTGGCCACCATGGCACCGTCGAGGGCGACGTCCAGGTCCGCGTCGGCACACACGATCAAGGCCGCGTTGCCGCCCAGTTCCATGGAGGTGCGCAGCACGTTGTCCGCCGCCTGTCGCAGCAGCACGCGCCCGACCTCGGTCGACCCGGTGAACGAAAGCTTGCGGGTCCGACGGTCGGCCAGCAGTGCTGAGACCACCTCGCCGGAACGCTTGGTCGTCACGACGTTGACGACGCCCGGGGGAACGCCGGCCTCCTCCATGATGCGGGCCAGGAACAGCATGGTGAGTGGTGTCTGGGCGGCCGGCTTGGTGATCGTCGTGCAGCCCGCCGCCAGCGCAGGAGCGATCTTGCGGGCACCCATGGCCAACGGAAAGTTCCAGGGCGTCACGAAGACGCACGGTCCGACCGGCTTCGGCACGGTGAGGACGCGGTATCCACCAGCGGGAGCGGTGTTGTAGCGCCCCTCGACGCGCACCGCCTCCTCGGCGAACCAACGGAAGAACTCGGCGCCGTAGGCCACCTCTCCCCGAGCCTCGGCGAGCGGCTTGCCCATCTCGAGCGTTATCAGCCGGGCGACCTCCTCGGATCGCTCGGTCAGTGCCCGGTACGTCGCGGTCAACAACTCCGACCGTTTCCGCGGCGGGGTCGCCGCCCACTCCGCCATCGCCTTGCTCGCCGCGTCCAGAGCGGCGAGCCCGTCAACGACGCCGGCGTCCGCCACCTCGGCGATGGTCTTGCCGGTGGCCGGGTCCTCGACGGCAAAGGTGGCTCCGCCGGCGGCGTCGCGCCAGGCGTCGCCGATCCGGAGCCGCCGATGCTCGGGGGCCAGGACGTTCATCGGGTCACTCATCGCGTCGCCTCCTGTGATGTTCTTGGTGATGTCCAGCGTGACCTCGGCGACCGCGCCACGCGCGGGCGCATGGTGACGTCGCCGCCCTGCGCGGTTACCTCCCGGCCTCGGACAGCGCCAGCCCGCTGCCCGCATCGAACAGATGCGCACGGTCCAGGTCGACCGTGACATGCAGCCGCTCGCCCGGCGTACCGGTGACGGTGGGTCGTGCCTTGACCTTGAGGATCTCCGTCCCCACGCGGACGTCGACCACCGTCCGGTCACCGAGCGGCTCAAGCCCGTAGAGTTCCCCCGACAACGACGCGTCCCCACGCTGCTCGACGGACAGGTCCTCCGCGCGCAGGCCCAGCAGCAGCGGACGACCGTCCTCAGCCGTGGTCCAGCGGGGCCGCGGCAGCGTCCAGCCTTCCCCGACCAGACGATCTCCCTCTGCGTGGCAGGCGAGCAGGCTGATCGGCGGGCTCCCGACGAATCCCGCGACCCACTGGTTGGCTGGACGCTCGTACACCTCGGCCGGCGTTCCGACCTGTTGCACCTTCCCCTCCTTGAGTACCGCGACCCGGTCGGCCATGGACAGGGCCTCGACCTGGTCGTTGGTCACGTAGATGAAGGTTGCTCCGAGGCTCCGGTGGATGCGGGTGAGCTCGGTGCGCATCTCGACGCGGAGCTTGAGGTCGAGGTTCGTCAGCGGCTCGTCCATGAGAAACGCGCGCGGGCGACGGACCAGCGCCCGGGCCAGGGCGACACGCTGCATCTCACCGCCCGACATCTGCGCCGGACGACGCTGCAGCAGACGTTCGATGTGCAGCAGGCTCGACATCCGCTCGACGGCAGCGGCGATCTCGCTCGAAGAACAGCGGCGTGCCCGCAGCGGCGAAGCGATGTTCTCGTACGCCGTGAGCCGCGGGTAGAGGGCGTAGCTCTGGAAGACCATGGCCAGGTCGCGTGCGGCCGGGGTGTCACCGGTCGCGTCCCTCCCGTCCAGATGCACCGACCCGGCGTCGAGCTTCTCAAGGCCGGCGATCGCTCGCAGGGTCGTCGTCTTGCCTGCCCCGGAGGGTCCGAGCACGACGAAGAACGAGCCGTCCGGCACGTCCAGCGTCACCCCGTCCAGGGCCTGGACTTTGCCGAAGGACTTGCGCAGCCCGTTGACTGCCACGGTTCCCATCAGGCCACCAGCTCTTCCGTGCTCACGTCGTAGACCGGCGGGGGCCCGCCGGTGTGCCGCAGCCCGACCGGTGCGTCAGCGGCGAAACGGACAGTCGGTGGCATCCGAACCCGTACGTCGCGCTGGCCGCCGTGGTCGACCACGTAGATGATTTCGTCGCCCAGCCACTCCGCCGAGACCACGCGGGCCGGGACCGAACCTTCCGCCCCCGGTTCTGTGACTTCCAGCGCCTCCGGCCGGACGCCTGCGACCAGGCGACGGTCGCGCGGCAGGCCTGGCGGTGGCGTGAGGACCAGTCCGCCCTGACCGCGCAGCTTCCCGTCGGCCACCTCCACCTCGATCAGGTTCATCGGCGGGGAGCCGATGAACGCGGCGCAGAAGAGACTCGCCGGACGGTCGTAGACTTCCAGCGGCGTGCCGATCTGCTCGACGCGGCCCTTGTTGAGGATGGCGATTCTGTGACCGAGCGACATCGCCTCGACTTGGTCGTGGGTGACGTAGACCATCGTCGCCCCCAGCTCCCCCTGTAGGTGCTTGATCTCCGTGCGCATGTCCGCCCGCAGCTCCGCGTCCAGATTGGTGAGAGGCTCGTCCATGAGGAATGCGCGCGGTCGTCGCACCAGGGCGCGAGCGAGCGCGACGCGCTGCTGCTCCCCGCCGGACAGCCGGTGCGGTCGCCGGTCAAGGAGCGGACCGAGCCGCATCAGCCGGGCGGCCTCGTCGACCCGCTCGCGCACCTCCGCCTTGGGCAGTCCCTCGGCCCGCAGTGGGAACGCCAGGTTGTCGCGGGTTCTCAGATGCGGGTAGAGAGCGTAGAACTGGAACACCATGGCGATGTCGCGCTCGGCCGGCGGCAGGTCGTTGACCAGCGTGTCGCCGATGCGGATGTCGCCCGTCGTCTGCCTCTCCAGGCCGGCTATGGCCCGCAGCGTGGTCGTCTTGCCGCAACCCGAAGGGCCGAGCATCACGAACAGCTCGCCGTCGCCGATGGACAGGTCCACGTGTTCGACTGCGACCGTCCCGTCCGGGTAGCGCTTGTGCAGGGCGGTCACCTCGATGCCCGCCATCAGCGTCGCACCGCCCCGAGCGTCACACCGGCGACGAGGTGCTTGCGCACCAGGTAGGCGAAGACGAGCACCGGCAGGGCGAACACCACGGAGGCGGCGGCCACGAGACCCCAGTCCACAGTGGTTCCGCCGATGAGGCCGGCGATGGCGGGCGGGGCCGTCCGCACGTTGTCGCTGGAGGTAAGGAAGATGGCGAACACGAACTCGTTCCACGAGAAGATGAGTGCGAAGACCGCCGTCGCGGCGATGCCGGGCAGGAGCAGGGGAAGGGTGAATTTCCAGAACGCCTGCAAGCGGGTGTAGCCGTCGAGCATGGCGGCGTCCTCGTACTCCGCGGGCACCTCGTCGACGAACCCCTTCATCATCCAGATCGTGAACGGGACGTTGAACGCGGCGTAGATGAGGATCAGGCCGAGCTTGCTGTCGATGAGTCCGACCTGGCGGTACATGAGGAAGATCGGGATCACGACCACCACGGGCGGCATGAAGCGGGTGGACAGGATGAAGAACAGTTGGTCCTTCTTGGCCTTCACGGCGAAGCGTGAGTAGGCCCAGGCCGCCGGGACCCCCAGCACGGTGGCCAGCGCCGTGGAGACTCCGGCGACCACGACGGAGTTGAGGAACGAGACGGACAAGGCCGAGCGACCGCCGGAGGCGACGAACACGTCCTTGAAATGGTCCAAGGTGACCGTGAAGTCGAAGAACTTGGCCGGGATGGCGTAGACGTCCCGGTTCTCCTTGATGGATGTCTCGATCATCCACAGCGCCGGGAAGAGCATCACGACGGCCAGCACGGCCAGCAGCGCGACCTCCAGCACGGAGCGTCCCCGGCCGCCGAAGCGACGCGCGGGGGGCGTGTGATCCCGGGCAGGACCTGTGGACACGGCCTCGTCGACGGAGACGGCCATCAGTCCTCCTTGAGCTTGTTCAAGTAGCGCAGGTAGAGCTGCGTAAGGACGATGACGACGAGGACCATGAGGATTCCGTACGCCGAGGCGGTTCCGGTGTTGAAGCCCAGGAACCCGACCTTGTAGACGTGGAACGACAACGTCTCGGTGGAGACCCCCGGACCTCCGTTGGTGAGGATGTAGACGAGGTCGAACAGCCGGAAGGCCTCGATTGCCCTGAACAACACGGCGATGAGGAGCAGCGGCCACACCAGCGGAAGAGTGATGGTGCGGAACCGGAACCACTCGGACGCCCGATCGATCGAGGCGGCCTCGTACAGGTACTTGGGAACCGCGGTGAGGCCCGCAAGTGCGATGAGCATGATGAACGGCGTCCATTGCCAGGTGTCGACCACGATCAGGGAAATCAGTGCCGTTCGCTGCCGGGTGAGCCACTCCACCTGCCCCAGGCCGAGCGAGCCGAGCATGCTGTTGATCACGCCGAATTGCGCGTCGAGCATGAATCGCCAGAACAGCCCGACCACGACCGGCGACAGCATCATCGGAACCAGGAACACAGTGGTCAGCAGTCCTCGCCCGTGCGTGCGCCGTGAGATCAGGTAGGCGATGGCGAAACCGAGCACGGTCTGCAGGGCGACCGCGCCGACCACGTAGATCAACGTCGTCAAGGCCCTCAGGTGGACCTGCGCCGAAGTCAGGATGGCGGTGTAGTTCTCGAGCCCGACGAAATGGGCCGGCCCCCCGCGGGTGGCCGAGTAGTCGGTGAAAGACAGGTACAACGCCCACAACAACGGGAACACCGACATCGCGAGCAACAGCAGCAGCGCGGGGGAGATGAAGGTTACGGCGAGCCCGCGGTCGCTCAAGCGGCGGGCCCGGCCCGGTGCAGGCGGCGTCGCGGACGCCACCTGCCCGTGGTCGGTCGTCAGAGGGGCGGGGTCACTCACAGTCCGCCGCCGCCCTTGCGGTTGCCGGAGTCGAGCACGCTCTGCTGCTGCTTGGCGATCTCGTCGAGCGCGTCCTTCGGCTTCTTCGCGCCGTTGAGAGCCGCGTTCACGTTGGTGTTCTCGATGTCGACGAGTCGCGCGTACTCGGGCACGTTCCACATGTCCCGCATCCGCGGAACCGAGTCGGCGTACACCTTGTTGAACGGCCCGGCATTGAGGAACTCGGGCGACTCCAGGGCGTCCGTACGCGATGGCACGCCACCGGCCGCGGCCCACTTCTTCTGGATGTCAGCCTGCTCGAACCACTTCATGAAGTTCAGGGCCTCCGCCTGGTTCGCCTGCGGGGAGTAGGCCGACACGTGCATCCCCATGCCGCCGAGAGGCACCAGGTTCGTCTTCTGGCTCGGCAGGGGGGCAAAACCCAGCTTGTCGAGAATCTGCTCCCGCGTGCTGCCGAGCGTCGACTGCTTCGGGTCGAGCAGGCCGCCGCTCGCGGCGATCCAGTTGAACGCGATGCATGCCTTGCCCTGGGCGACCGCCGCGTTCACCTCGTCGATGAACCAGTTGCCGGAGCCCTTGGCGGTCAGCGGCTTCATCTTGTTGACCAGGACGTCCATCGCCTCCTGGCCCGCAGCGTCGTTGAGGACGCCGTCGATCTTGCGCGTCTTGGCGTCCCAGAGGTTGCCGCCGTAGATGCCGTTGACCGTGTTGTAGGTTACGGCCGCGGCGTCGGAGCCGTTGGCCTGGTGGAAAGCCAGCCCGCTGACGCCGGGGTGGTCCGCCTGGCACTTCTCGGCGACGGAGATCATCTCGTCCCACGTCTGCGGTGGCTTGTCGCCGATCAGGTCCTTGCGGTAGATCATCGTCCAGGTGTCGCCGAGCAGCGGCAGTCCGTACATGCTGGCGTTTTCGTCGCGCTTGCCGGTCTCCGCCTGGGGGTACTGGCCGTAGGCCGCCAGCAGGTACGGGTTGTAGGCCTTGACGTCGATGTTCTTCTTGACGAAGTCGGTGATGTCGAGGATGTTGCCGTTCGTCACGGCCTCGCCGATGTGCTGCGAGTCCAGGATCGGGATGTCGAAGTCGGTCTTGTGCGCTGCGAACTGGGTGAACATCGCGTCGTGCCAGTTCGCGTTCGGCACGGTGTTGACCTTGATGGTTACGTTCGGCCGCTCCTTGGTGTACTCCGCGTTCGCGAAGTCCTCCAGCGCGTGGGCGGGGGGCCAGTCGAACCAGATGAACTTGAGGGTCAGCGGGTCCTTGGTGAGCTCCGGGATGGTCGCCGGTGCCTTGGGGGCGCTCGCCTGCGCGCCGTCGTCCTGACCGCAAGCCGCCATGGTCGTGGCCACCAGCATGGCCGCCGTCGCCAGCCGCACCTTTCGACCGGGAACGGACAGTCGTCCTATTCGCTGTGGATACCGCATCCTCTTGCCTGCTTTCTGGGTGGGGGCTTCTGGAGCCTTGCTGCGTGCTTCGCCGAGCGGTTGGGGGGTTGTTCAGGCGTGTTGCCGGCTGTCGCAGGGGCTGACCCGCAGACCGGCGTCACGAGTACGCCGCGACGTAATGGGGCTTCGAGCAGTCGAGAAGTCCTTCGGCCCTTGTGCGGCCCGGCGGCGAACCGAGTAGGACGTCGAGCATGCTCATGGGAGCCCCAACTGATCGAAGCGGAGCGATGGCGGACGGTTCCGCGATGGATGAAGGGTGGCTGGCATCCGCCACCTTTCCTATACGATCCGAGTGGGGGCGTCAACATCCCGCAGCGTTGTGACCGATGTCAACAGGTTCCCGAAGACGTAAGAAAGGACCTCATGTCAACGATGGACGACGAAGCGATGATCGCGCGGCGCCGTGGGGCCATGACGGGGGGAACGCCGCCGGGAAGATCGCGCGGCCGGCTTGCCGACGAGGTGTACGACACGCTGCTCGGACAGCTGATGTCGCTACGGATCGAGCCTGGCTCCCGCGTCACGATCGACGCCCTGGCGCGAGAGCTGGGGGTCTCGCAGACGCCGATCCGCGACGCTCTGAACCGCATGGAGGCCGAGGGCCTGGTCGTGCGTGTGCCCCATGCCGGCTATCGCATTCCCCCCCAAATCACCCGTCAACGATTCGAGGACATGCTTGAGCTCCGCCTGCTCCTCGAGCCGGCAGCGGCGCGCAGATCCGCCGAACGCGCATCTCCGCAGCAGGTGGCCGGTCTGCGACGAATGCTGGAGGAGATGGCGGAGCTGGAGGGGGGCAACGGGATCATGGCCTATGGCGCCTTCGGGCTGCGTGACGCCGCTTTTCACGATCTCGTCGCCCTGAGCGCGGAGAACCAGGTCATCCGCGAGGCGCTCGCTCGCCTGCACACGCACGTGCACCTGTTCCGGCTTCTCCACGACACCCAGGTCACTCACCTGGCCATGGCCGAGCACGAACAAGTCGTGGCCGCGATCGCCGCGCGTGACCCCGACGCCGCCGCCTACGCCATGCGCCGGCACATCCTGCTGTCCGGCGAGCGGTTCCGACGATTGTTCGACGAAGTCAAGGACGCGGACGAATAGCGGTAAAGGCTTGACGGGCGGGCCGGGCCGAGGAATGCTAACTCAAATCGGATCGGATCGGATCCACCTCACCCGCCCCAGTTGCGAGGAGAAGCAGGTGCCCAGAGCGCTGCTCCTGACCGGCGACGCCGCCGAGGAGCTCGACACCATGTATCCCTACTACCGCGTGCAGGAGGGCGGCTGGGACGTCGACGTCTCGTCACGGACGATGCGTGACGTTCAGCTGGTCATCCACGAGTTCGACCCCAACTCCGACGCCTACGTGGAAAAGAACGGCCGAAAGCTGCCGGTCGACGTGCCCTGGGCCGAGGTCGACGTCGAACGCTATGACGCCCTCATCATCCCCGGCGGACGTGCCCCCGAATGGATCCGGGTCGACCCCGACGTCAGGCGCATCACCGAACACTTCTTCGCGCGCAACCTCCCGATCGCGCTGGTATGCCACGGCGCGCAGGTCCCGGCCGTATACGGACTGCTGAAGGGCCGCAAGACAGCGTGCTTCCCCCCCATCACCGGCGACATGGAGAACGCGGGCGCGACAGTCATCGACGCCCCCGACGTCGTGGACGGCAACCTCGTCTCCTGCCGGGGCTGGCCCGACATGCCGCAGTTCGGCAGGGTGATGATGGAGGTCTTCTCCAAGTCCATCAACTCCGCATCGGCATGACCACACCACAGGTGCCTCGGTGACGGCACTTCGGACCGTCACAGTCGACGGCTCCCCCATCCACGTCATGGACAGCGGCACCGGACCCGCGGTGCTGATGCTGCACGGCTCCGGACCCGGTACGACCGGATCCGGAGCCTGGGCAACGACCGCACAGGCACTGGCGACCGGCGCATGATGCAGGCGGTGGCGCAGGTCGGCCAATGGCTCGGGCTCGGTGGCTCTATCGTGGCCAACCTGTTCAACCCGCGAGTGATCGTCATCGGGGGCTACTTCGCCTCACTGGCCCAGTGGCTACCGCCCCACGCGCAGGGTCAGCCGCAGCGGCTCGTGGTGGCCGCCCCCGCCGCCCAGTGCCGATTCGTCGCCTCCACGCTCGGCTTCGGCGCCGCGTCCCGCGGCGCCGCGAGCATGGTGGTCAATCACATCATCGACGACCCGACCACGATCATGGATTCACCACCCCGGCCGACAGCCTACTGACGGCCCCACAGACCTGGAGACGGCACCTCTCCAGCAACCCCCCGTATCCGCAAACAAGCGGCAACAAGCGCGGCGGCGCGCGCCTTGCCTGACGTCCCCCCGGTCAGGAAAGGGTTTCCCATGTCACCACGTCATCGAACGTGGGCCAGGCTGCTCGACGCAGCCATGCCAGAAAACGGACGACGCCCGAGACGTCGCACCGCGACCACGATGGCCTTAGCCCTCATCGCCCCTTTCATCACGCTCCTCGCGACGCCGGTGAGCGCCGAGGCCCCCACGGCGGCTGAGCCCGCTTTCGTCGCTGCACCGGCGCTGCTGCAGCCGTCCGCGTCTGCCGCCAAGGCCGCACCACCAGACGCCGGCTTCAAGGTGCTCGTGGTGCGCAGCACCCAGGACGCGGTGTCGTCGGCCGGCCTGGCCGCGATCCGGGATGCGGCCAGAACCGGTGATTTCACGGTCGTGGCGCCCGGACCCGCTGACGTGGGCGACCATTTCACGAAGAAGAAGCTGGCGCAGTACCGCGCGGTCGTGTTCTTGGACACGGGTCTCGCGAGCCCGCTCACGGACGCGCAACGCGCGAACTTCGAGAGCTACTTCCGCGACGGCGGCGGCTTCGTCGGCGTCGGCTCGGCGGTCGAGACCGACGAGTCCTGGTCGTTCCTGACTGACCTCCTGGGGACGCGTGCGTCCGGCAGGACCGACGTGCAATCGGGTGACGTGAAGGTCGCCGACCGCGTCCACGACGCGACCAAGGATCTGCCGCAGATCTGGTCGCGGACCGACAACTGGTACAACTTCACGAAGAACGTCCGCGGTGTGTCGCACGTCCTCGACACCGTCGTCGAGGACCCGTTCGGGCCGCAGCCGCAGGGCGCCGACCTCGACGGGATCGCCGGGGGCACGATGGGCGCCGATCACCCGGTCTCGTGGTGTAAGGACTTCCAGGGCGGCCGCTCGTTCTACACCGGCCTGGGCAACACGGCCGCGAGCTTCGACGCCGGCCTCACCAAGCACCTCAAGGGCGCGATCGGCTGGGCCGCGGGCCAGGCCGACCCGGTCTACAGCGATTGCGGCGCGACCGTGCTGGCCAACTACCAGCAGACGAAGATCGGCTCGCCGCCGAACCTGCAGGAGCCGATCGGCTTCGACCAGCTGCCGGACGGCCGCATTCTGCAGACGGACCGCCTCGGCTCGCTGCGCATGCACGACTCGACCACGGGCGTCACCACGGTCGTCGCCAACTTCGCCGATCCGAGCCTGCCGATGACGCAGCAGATCTACTCCGCGGGCGAGGACGGGCTCTATGGCCCGGCGGTCGACGCCAACTTCGCGACCAACAAGTGGGTCTACCTCTACTACTCGCCGAAGGAGGTCACCGACGTCAAGCTGAGCGACGGATCGGTGGTCACCCAGATCACGCCGAACACCACCCCGCCGGACGTGGCGGCGTCCAAGACCGCGTGGGATCCGTACGTGGGCTATTTCCAGCTCAGCCGCTTCAAGTTCGTCGACGCCACCGACAGCACGCCGGCGCACCTCGACATGGGCTCCGAGCAGCAGATCATGCGCGTGCCGGTCAACCGCCAGGAGTGCTGCCACGTCGGGGGCGACATCGACTTCGACAAGCACGGCAACCTCTGGATGGTCACCGGCGATGACACGCCCGCGGGCGGCATCAACGGCGGCGGCTACGGGCCGTACAACTCGCAGAAGACCGACGAGCAGCAGACCGTGCGCGTCACCAACGCGACGGGCGGCACGTTCACGCTGACCTTCGAGGGCCAGACGACGGAGCCGATCGCGTGGAACGCGGATCGCAATGCGATCGACGCGGCGCTCGAGGCGCTCTCGAACATCGAGGCGGATGAGATCCAGACCAGCGGCGGCCCGGTCAACACGTCGAACGTCAACGTGTTCTTCCGCCGCGGCAAGCAGCAGTCCGATCAGCCGCAGATCACCGCCGACGGCGCCGGCCTGACCGGCACCGCCACGCCGGCGATCGCCACCAACACGGCGCAGGCGGGCGGCTGGTATCAGCGGCTCACCGGTGACTCGCGCCGCAGCGCGCTGAACACCAACGACCTGCGCGGCAAGATCCTGCGGATCAAGGTCAAGGACGGCAACATCTCCGCCGCCGACGCCAACAAGGCCGACTTCGGCTCCGGCACGGGCGCCTACTCGATCCCGTCGGGGAACCTGTTCCCGCTGGTCGCGGGCGCGCCGCAGGACAAGACGCGGCCGGAGGTCTACGCGATGGGTTTCCGCAACCCGTTCCGGATCCAGGTCGACGAGAACGACGTGGCCTACATCGGCGACTACTCGCCCGACGCCCAGACACCGCAGCGCTCGCACGGCCCGGCGGGCACCGGCCGCTACGAGATCGTGCGCAAGCCGTCCAACTACGGCTGGCCGACGTGCTACAAGCGCGACCTCGCGCACTACCAGTGGAACTTCCACGAGTTCGCGCCCGGCACCACCACCGCGGGCACGCCGCTGAACAACCCGCCTCAGAAGTTCGACTGCGACGGGCCGACGCAGCGCAACGACTCGCTGTGGAACATTGAGGGCGGTCCGACGGTCGAGCCGGGCCTGAGGGACGTCCCGCCGGTCACCGACCCGGACATCTGGTACTCCTACCGCGACAACAACACGAACGCGCCGCTCGGCACCCCGTGCGAGGCCTACTACGCGCCGACCCCGGGCCCGATCGCGCCCGGCTCGACGACCGAATGCCCGCGGCTGTTCCCCGAGCTCTACACCGGCGGCGTCGGTCCGCACGGGGTCACGAAGTACCACTACGACCCGGAGAACCCGAACCCTCACAAGTTCCCGCCGTACTACGACGACTCGGTGATCATCAGCGAGTGGACGCAGGACACGCTGCGCGAGGTCAAGCTCGACAAGCAGAACAACCACGTCCAGAAGATCAACAACTTCCTGGATTGCGGCAGCCGTGCGAACGCCGGGGCAGGCAGGTTCCGGTTCGAGTGCGACAACCCGATGGACTTGCAGTTCGGTTCTGACGGCGCGTTCTACCTGCTGACCTACGGCAACGGGTTCAACGTCATCAGCCCCGACGCGGGCATGTACAAGTGGGAGTACGTCAAGGGCAAGCGCGCGCCGAAGGCCGTGCTCACCACGGACCGCACCGACGGCTCAACACCGCTGACCGTGAACTTCTCCAGCGCCGGCTCGCTGGATGAGGATCCCGGCGACTCGATCCGCTACGAGTGGAACTTCGGCGACGGCTCGGCGATCGAGACCGACCCGAACCCGTCACACACCTACACGCAGTCCGGCCGCTACACGGCCGTGCTGACCGTGCTCGACTCGTCCGGCAAGCAAACCTCGACCAGCACCGTGATCACCGTGGGCAACACGAGCCCGACGGTGGTCGTCAATACGCCGGTGGAGGGCGGGACGTTCGCGTTCGGCGACGACATCCCGTTCTCGGTCACGGTCACCGACCCCGAGGACGGGACGGTGAATTGCTCCGAGGTGCAGGTGACGTTCGTGCTCGGCCACGACGCGCACGGCCACGCCGAGGAGTCCGTCAACGGCTGCTCGGGCGTGCTCCACACGATCGCCGACGACGTCTCACACGGCGGCAACGTCTCCGGCGTGGTCCAGGCGCGCTACACCGACCACGGCGGTCCGGGCGGCGTCCCACAGCTGACCACGACCGGCCAGCACCAGATCCGCCAGAAGCACCAGGAGGTGGAGTTCGTCGTCAACCAGTCCGGCACCAACACGGCGACCAACACCGACGGCGGCGCCGGCGTGCACCGCGGCAGCCTGGGCTCGGGCGACTGGCTCCAGCTCAACGGCCCATTCAACCTGACCAACATCGATTCGATCACGTTCCGCGTGGCGGACGCGGCGAACGGCCGCACGCCCGGGTCCCCGCTGGCGGCAATCGAGGTCCGTCAGGACTCGATCACCGGGCCGATCCTGACGACGGCCAACCTCGTGTCCACCGGCGGGACGGGAACCTGGACGAGCCAGACGTTCCCGGTCTCGATGTCCGGGACGCATGAGCTGTTCCTGGTGTTCCGCTCGGTCACGGGTGGCGCCACGGGCGGCAACCTGTTCAACCTCAACTGGGCCGAGTTCGTCGGCACGGGCATCGGCACCTAGCGAGCCCGCCCGTGCCGACGAACCCGAGTTCGTCGGCACGGGCATCGGCTCCTAGCGAACCCCCCGTATAGCGGCAAGAGAGAAGACACTCATGCGGAGAAGATTTCGCACATCGGCAGTGGCCGCCTTCCTGACGGCGGCCGCACTCATCCCCGCGGCACCGTCGTGGGCACAGGAAACGACACCGCCGACGATCAACGTGGCGACGCTGTCGCCCTCTGCGCCGACCGGCCAGAACAACTGGTACACCGGCCCGGTGACGCTGAACGTGTCGGCGACCGACGACGTCGGCATCGCCAAGTTCCAGTACTCGCTCAACGGCGGCGCCGCCTACATCGACGTGCCCGTCGAGGGGGCGCCGGCGTCGGCCACGGCGTCGGCGGTGATCACGCAGGAGGGCAACACCAGCGTCCGGTACCGCGCGGTCGACACGTCCGGAAACGTCGCGGCGTTCCGCTCGATCTCGGTCCGGATCGACACGCGCGCGCCGACTGCATCGTACCCGGCGATCACCGACGGTCACGTCGGTCACGTCGCCACACTTATCCCGACGCGCACGGACCCCGCCCCCGGCTCGGGCGGAGTGGCTGTCCTGAACATGTACCTCGACGGCAAGCTGGTCCCGCCGTTGCCGGTGCAGACCTCCGACCTGTCGCTCGGCGTGCACACGCTCGCGGTGCATCTCTCTGACGCTGCTTCCAGCAGCGCGAAGTACACGCAGACGTTCATCGTGACGACATCGTTCGCGGACGTCGGCACGCTGATCACCCGGTTCGTGACCGCCGGCAGCGTCCCGGCGGAGGTCGGCGCGGCGCTCCAAGCCAAGCTCGACCAGGCGAAGGCGCTCGCCGACGCCGGTTCGGCCAAGCGCGCGAGCCAGGTCCTGAACGAGTTCGTCTCGATCGCCGGCGACCGGATCGCGCCCGGCTCGGCCCGCCGCACACTCGTGGGCGATGCGCGTTACCTGATCGACCAGCTCAACGGCCGGCTCGCGCCGGAGCCCGCGACGGGCCTCGAGTCTGAGCCCGCGGAGGGCCCGAAGTTCATCCCGGACCCGGTGCTCGCCCCGCTCCCGCACAACCCGGACGCCGACTACAACGTCCTGGTCTTCTCCAAGACGACGGGCTTCCGGCACGACCACATCCCGCACACCGTGGCCGCGATCCAGAAGCTCGGCATCGCGCACAACTTCAACGTCGACGTCTACGACCCGCAACTCCCGACCGTCACGCTGCCCACGAGCCCGTTCCTGAGCCTCGACACGCTCAAGCAGTACGACACGATCGTCTTCGAGTCCAACGTCGGGCACCCGGGCCCGCTCAATCCGATCACCGAGCAGCCGAACTTCGAGGCCTACATGCACCAGGGCGGCGGCTATGTCGGCATCCACGGCGCCGCCGACTCGTTCGAGATCGGCACCTGGCCGTGGTACGGCGACCTCGTCGGTGGGTTCTTCACCAACCATCCGAACGGCCAGAACGGGTTCGGCCAGTGCGGCAGCTGCATCCACACCGAGGTGGTGACCGAGGACAACACGCACCCGGCGACCGCGCATCTCCCTGACCGGTGGCTGACGGTCGACGAGCTCTACAACTTCGACCGCAACATGCGGGCCGACGTGCACACGCTGCTGAGCCTCAACGAGGACAGCTACCAGCGCAGCCTCAACAGCGGCAACGCGGCCACCAACCCGCTGCGGCTGATGAACGGCGACCACCCGATCGCGTGGTGCCAGAACTGGGACGGTGGCAAGGCGTTCTCGAACATCCTCGGCCACTTCCGGACGCAGTACTACGACGACTCGTTCATGCAGATCATCCTCGGCGGGATCGAGACGACCGCCGACCGCAAGGGCGCCAACTGCTCGTCCTACCGCGAGACCAGCCAGCTGATCGAGGCCGACCGAGCGGCCGGGCTGCTGACCGCGGCCGCCGCGGACGCCGCCGGTGCCGCCCTGGACATCGCGCGGGACAGCTACCTGGCAACCAACTACACCACCGCCATCCCGGCGCTGAACTCGATCGTCGACCTGGCGCACGACGAGGCCTCCGGCGACGCTGCGGCGCGTTCCGAGCTCGCGCGGCAGGCGCGCGAGCTGCGGGAGTGGATGCAGAACCTCAACCGCCGCTGACCCGTTAACGCGGCGGGGGCGGTGGATCGCCGCTCCCGCCGCGCTGACGCTGGACCGCACCACTATCGCGGATTTATGCACGACCTTCTCATGATCACCGACGAAACATCGGTAGGTGCCGCACGTGACCCATCCTCCGAAGGGAGCGGTGATGCGGTCGGGTCGACGCCCTGCAGGCGGCATTCGAACACTAGGTCCAGGCCGGCGGCGGTTGCGCCGGCAGGGCGATCACCGAGGCCGATCGCGAGGTCGTGATGAGGCGGCCGAATGAAATGAAAGAACGCGTTCCGCGACGCGGAGAACGGATGCGTCCGCGATCGGAGGGGAGGAAGATGACGGTGACCCTTGGTCGAATTGCCGGGCTGTCGCGGACGCCGCCCCGCAGACCGGCCTCACGAGTACGCCGCGCCGTACTGGGTCTTCAGTCAGTCGAGAAGTCCTTCGGTCCTTGTGCGGCCCGGTGGCGAACCGAGCAGGACGTCGAGCATGCTCAGGGGAGCTTCAGGTGGTCGAAGTAGGGCGCTGGCGGGCGGTTCCGCGATGGTGAAGGATGGCCGGCATCCGTCACCTTTTCCTATACGATCGGAGTGGTCGTCAGCATGCAGCAGCGTTGCGACCGAGGTGAACAGGTTCCCGAAGACGCTCATAGGGCCCTCATGTCAACGATGGACGACGAAGCGACGATTGCGCGGCGCCGTGGGGCCTGCCGACGAGGTGTACGACACGCTGCTCGGACAGCTGGAGGACTTCCCGAAACTCGGCTATTACGTATGTTGACGTGACGGTCGGTGACGTGGAGGTTGTTGGGGCCGACCGGGTGTGCCGGGGCCGGAAGCGGCGGCCGGATGATTGATCATTGGGATTGTGCGGATCAAAACGACCGATGGCCAGCCGCCGCGCAGCGAGCGTATGACCGGTCTTGATCAAGGGCAAGTTGACTGGCTGTACGAGCAGTTGGCGCAGATGGTCGAGCGGGAGGCTTCGACGGGTCGGCCCCGGGTGCTGCCGCTGTCCGGCGAGCGGTTCCGACGATTGTTCGACGAAGTCAAGGACGCGGACGAATAGCGGTAAAGGCTTGACGGGCGGGCCGGGCCGAGGAATGCTAACTCAAATCGGATCGGATCGGATCCACCTCACCGCCCCAGTTGCGAGGAGAAGCAGGTGCCCAGAGCGCTGCTCCTGACCGGCGACGCCGCCGAGGAGCTCGACACCATGTATCCCTACTACCGCGTGCAGGAGGGCGGCTGGGACGTCGACGTCTCGTCACGGACGATGCGTGACGTTCAGCTGGTCATCCACGAGTTCGACCCCAACTCCGACGCCTACGTGGAAAAGAACGGCCGAAAGCTGCCGGTCGACGTGCCCTGGGCCGAGGTCGACGTCGAACGCTATGACGCCCTCATCATCCCCGGGGGACGTGCCCCCGAATGGATCCGGGTCGACCCCGACGTCAGGCGCATCACCGAACACTTCTTCGCGCGCAACCTCCCGATCGCGCTGGTGTGCCACGGCGCGCAGGTCCCGGCCGTATACGGACTGCTGAAGGGCCGCAAGACAGCGTGCTTCCCCCCCATCACCGGCGACATGGAGAACGCGGGCGCGACCGTCATCGACGCTCCCGACGTCGTGGACGGCAACCTCGTCTCCTGCCGGGGCTGGCCCGACATGCCGCAGTTCGGCAGGGTGATGATGGAGGTCTTCTCCAAGTCCATCAACTCCGCATCGGCATGACCACACCACAGGTGTCCCGGTGACGGCACTTCGGACCGTCACAGTCGACGGCTCCCCCATCCACGTCATGGAGAACGGCACCGGACCCGCAGTGCTGATGCTGCACGGCTCCGGACCCGGTACGACCGGATCCGGAGCCTGGGCAACGACCGCACAGGCACTGGGCACGTCCTGGCACCTGGTGGCTCCTGACCAGGCGGGGTTCGGCCGTACACCGATCCCGGCGGGCTCCAGGGGTGGGCTCCGGCTGTGGACGGAGCAGGCCGCGGGCCTGATGGATGCTCTCGGTGTCGAGCAGTACGCCGTGGTGGGCCACTCCATGGGCGGTGCCGTGGCGCTGGCGTTGGCGGCCGCGCGTCCCCAGCAGGTCACCCGTGTCGTGGCGGTCTCGACGATGGGCGCCCCCGGGGCGCCGCTGTCCGCCGAGCTCGACGCGGTCTGGGCCGCCCCCGCCAACCCGCTCGGGGCACGAGACATGTTGAGTCGCCTCGTCCTCGACCAAGCGCTCGTGACCGAGTCGGCCGTCGCTGCCCGTGCAGCTGCGATGCGAGCGGGGGCGGCCGCATACGCGTCGTTGTTCCCTCCACCCAGGGCACGTTGGGCCGACGACCTCACCCTCTCGGCGCAAACGCTGGCAGGGATCCGCGCGCCCGTGCTGCTCGTCCACGGGGCCGAGGACAGAGTCACCCCGCTCGGGACGGCAGCCCTGCCCCTGCTCGAACACCTGGCCGATGTCCGTCTGCACGTGCTCGGCCGATGCGGGCACGTGCCGGCGCTCGAGCACCCGCACGACTTCAGGCGACTCCTGTCGTGCTTCCTCGGCCGGGAACGAGGTCACTGATTGCCGCGACAGGTCCGCAGCCCGTGCTCAAGCAGATCAGCATGAGCAGGCGTGATCCCGGGCAGAAGCCAGCGCCCTCCCCGAGACCCGAGCCATGACGAGGCACGAGGTCATCGCTCGACATGGTCGCATCGACATCCTCGTGAACAACGCCGGACGTAGCCGCGTCGGTGCCGTGGAGGAAGACGGCGAGGCCGAGCAGCGGGCCCTGTTCGAGGTCCACTTCTTCGGCCCCGCCGCGCTGACCCGCGCCGCCCTTCCCCACCCGCGGGCACGGCGGTCCGGCGCGATCGTGCACTTCAGCGGCATGGGAGGACGATTCTCGGGTTTGCGCCTGGGCGGCTGCCTGGCCTGCGGCCTGGTGTCGCTTGCGTCGCATCGGGGTGATCCGGGCTATCAGGTGCCCGCAGACCAGATGGAAGCGCCTCATAGGTGCCCCGTCCCTGCAGCCGGGTCCGGGCCCGCTCCAGTGCGGCCTGCGCAGTCGCACGGGCACCGCCGTAGTGGGTCTCAGGATGTCGACGGACACTATCCGCACGGCCCCGCGATGTCGGGAGTGTCCCCGCCGGCCGCCGACAGCAGCCGGCGGTCGTTGGCCGATACCGGCAAAACCGAGCTCGACCATACCCACTACTCCCTCACCCTCGACGAACACTTCCTCGATCAGAACATCGGCACCCGTCTCGGCGTCGTTCCACATCCTCTTCCAGATGCTCTGGCAAGCCTCTGATCTTCACCCACAGCACGTCGAGTGCGTCGGTGCCCGCCCCGCGCATCACGGAGATCAGGATTTCGTCGCCCGGCTTTACATCTGCGATCTCTGACCGTGAGGCCAGAGGGAAGGCCATCCGCTGCTCGCGCAGCACCCAGGCGATGGCTGGCGGTCACCCAGAATCAGCAGGTACGACGAGGGCTCCTGCACGATCAACAACGCTAGCGGGTCAGGCGACGGCGGCGTTCCAGCCGAACTGTTCGAGGCGGTGCCAGGCGACCTCGGTCTCGGCGGGCGTGAACAACTCCGCGAACCTCGGCTGCACGACCAGGGCCTCGACCGTGAGGTCCAGCCGGCCGCGCTCCCACAGGGCCGCGAACCCGTCGGCCCCGGCTGCGTGCCGTAGCAGAGGCATCACCGGGCTTATGTCGCTGACAGTAGCAGAGGAAGCCGAGGCCACGCGGCTGACGCATCGGACGCCCTCCAGGCGCCGGTTCCCGGTCAGGCGGTGGCGTCGAGCGACGCGAGCAGAGCGAGGGCATCGGCCGAGGACGTGCCGGGCTCGGCGTGCAGGA
The DNA here is from genome assembly GCF_006874435.1 of Microbispora sp. KK1-11. Classification (NCBI taxonomy): domain Bacteria; kingdom Bacillati; phylum Actinomycetota; class Actinomycetes; order Streptosporangiales; family Streptosporangiaceae; genus Microbispora; species Microbispora sp. KK1-11. The sequence continues at coordinate 26,566 of NZ_VIRJ01000041.1, forward strand.
GTATCGCCTCCAGCCCGACGACGCCGACCACCTGGAACTTCTCGACCATGAGTTCCAGGGGGCCGACCCGTGGGTGCCGCACCCGGAAGGTGACGCCCTGTGCCGAGCGCACGTCGTGGCGTCCCCACAGATGGCGGAACCGGTCGCTCTTGACCGACAGCTCCCCGATCAGCGCGTGCAGCCGCTCGTCGTCGGTGTCCGTGCCGGCCTGGGCCCGCAGATGGGCCACGGCGACGGCCGTGTACCGCTCCCAATCGGTGTGGTACTCGCGTGCCGCTCGGTCGGTGAACAGTACGCTCAGACGGTTCACGCCCGGCACCAGGTCCGGTGACAGGGCCCGGGCCAGCCGGTTAGCGGCCAGTACGTCGCTGTACTTGTCGAAGACGAGGGCGGGCACGTTGAGCGTCTGCAGCAGCGCGTCGAGGCCGGGCGGCACGTGCTCGATGGGCCGCCCGCGGCCACGGCGCGGCTTCGGACCCGCGAGCGACATCAAGTACGCCGTGCTCTCCGCGTCGAGCTGGAGCACGCCGGCCAGCGCGTCGATCACCTGGGCCGAGGGGTTGCGGTCGCGGCCCTGCTCCAAGCGCAGGTAGTACTCGACGCTGATGCCGGCCAGCAGGGCCACCTCCTCGCGCCGCAGCCCGGGCACCCGGCGCTGCCCGTGCCCGGGTGCCAGGCCGGCCTCGGCGGGAGTGACCAGTTCACGCCGCGCGCGCAGGAAATCTCCGAGGGCGTTGTCCACGACTCGAGCGTAGGTGGTCCCGCGCGTCGCCGGGTGTTCCTCCCACTACCAGGAACACCACCCTCTGGCAGGGTTCGGCAGCAGTCGTGAAGGTCGGTGGCATGACGGCAGAGACATGGTTCATCACCGGAGTCAACAGTGGTTTCGGACGGGAGCTGGCCCAGCAACTGCTCGCCCGCGGCGACCGCGTCGCCGGCACGGTCCGGCGGGAGGGCTCGGCCGACGACCTGCGGGCCACGTACGGGGACCGCTTCTGGCTCGGTCACCTCGACGTCACCGACCTGCCGAAGGTCCGTGAGGTCGTGGACGCCGCCTTCACCGACCTCGGCCGTATCGATGTGGTGGTGGGCAACGCCGGCTACGGTCTCTTCGGCGCCGCCGAGGAACTCACCGACGACCAGGTCCTCCACCAGATCACTACCAACCTCCTCGGCTCGATCCAAACCGCCCGGGCCGCGCTGCCGCACCTGCGCGCCCAGGGCGGCGGCCGGCTGATCCAGATCTCCTCGGTGGCCGGGCTGGCGGCGCACGCGGGGGCCTCGCTCTACCACGCGAGCAAGTGGGGGATCGAAGGGTTCATGGAGGCCCTCGCCCAGGAGGTCGCCCCGTTCGGCATCGGTGTCACCCTCGTCGAGCCGGGCGGTGCCCGCACCGCGTTCTCCCGCGGCAGCCTGCGCATCGGCGAGCCACTGGCCGCCTATGACGGGACGCCGGCCGCGTTCGTACGCCAGTTCAGGAAGACTCAGGTACCGGTCATCGGTGACCCGGCGCGGATCGCCGCCCGCGTCATCGACAACGCGGCGCAGTGGCCCGCGCCCCTCAGGGTCGTGCTCGGCAGCGACTCCTACCAGGCGGTCACCGGGGCCCTGCGCCGACGCCTGGAACAGGTGGAGGGCCAGAAGGCCACCGCCGCGGAGACGGACGCCACCGACTGACCGCGATGGACCCGGCGACGGGCACCCGCTGACGACGCAACGCCGTCACCGGTTGTCGTCCGTCGCCGCGGCGCTGGACAGGAACGCGGCGGGCGGGGCCCGGGCCGCTCACTTCGTACCGGACGGCACCCGACGGGTCCGAGTCCGCTCCACGGCCCGGGTGACCGCGGTCATCTCGACGCGCCGGGCCAGGGCGGGGACGTCCTCGCCCTCCCAGGCCGCCGTGTCCGGCTCCGCACGTGCGCGGCGAGCTCGCCGTCCAGCCGAGCACCCGCCGGCACTCGGTTAGGTGCGGATCCAGGCGTTGTCCGACCTGCCCACAGCGCTGTTCGTCGAGGAGATTTTCGGGCCGCAGGAGTAGCCCTTACGGGGGCGGTCGTCATGCCGAGCATCGTCTCGGAAACGTCCCGCAACCCACCTACGGGTGCCGCATCACCATGGGAGCACACCGGTGCGGTCGGTCACCGTGCCGGTGGGTGTGTCAGGCCCCAGGGTGGCGATGCGCACCGCTGCCTCAGCGCCCTCCTCGACGCTGTGCCCGATGTTGCCCGTGAACTCGGTTGCGGTCTGTCCGGGGTCCACCGCGTTGAAGCGGACGTCGGTGATCGTCTTGGCGTACTGCATGGTCAGCATGGTGACCGCGCTCTTCGACGAGCCGTACGCGGCGAGCGGATACAGGGACTCGACACGCTCCGGGTCATGGGTCAGCGTGAACGACCCAAGACCGCTGGTGACATTGATGACGGAGGGGACGGTTGCTGCTCGCAGGAGCGGCAGGAGCGCGTGTGTGACTCGTACGAGTCCGAAGACGTTGGTCTCATAGACATGGCGGATCTGGTCGGCCGTCATGTCCTCGGGTGCGGTCACCTCGCCGAGGATCCCGGCGTTGTTGATGAGGACGTCCAGGTGGCCGGCCTGCACGCGCAGCGTCTCGACCGCCGCGTTGACCGACGCGTCGTCGGTCACGTCCAGCTGGACGAAGTTGGCACCGAGCCGGTCGGCGGCCTTACGGCCGTTCTCGGCGTCGCGGGCTCCGATCCAAACCGTCTGGCCTGCCTGGACGAGGCGGCGCGCCATCTCGTAGCCGAGGCCCCTGTTGCCACCGGTGATCAATGTGGTCGTCATGTTTTCTCTCTCCTGACATGCCGTCGGTGCAGGTGCCCTGCGGGAAGAAGCGCCCGGGGGCACCTGCGGCGTTCGCGGTCCTGTAGCTCGTCGTCGCCGGCTCACTACGAGGGCGTTCTGCTCTAGTGGGCGGGACGGAAGGGGCGCAGCAGGCGGATGCCGTCCTCGATGGATCCTTCGATCAGTTCGAGCATCTGCGGGACGAGTTCCTGCATCCGGGGTGCGCCGAGGTGGGCGTCGAGATGGGCGCGTGTCTCCCAGCGTTCGTAGATGACGAACGCACCAGGCTGGCCCTCGACTTCGTGGGCCTCATAGTCGATGTTGCCCGCGTCGTTGCGGGAGGGGGTGACGGCTGCGGTGATGAATGCCTTGAGGTCGGCCTCCTTGCCCGCTTTCGCCGTCGTTTCCCAGATGACGGTCACGTAGCCGTTGGGTGTCGCGGTCATGGTGATTCCCTTTTTCGTTGTGTACTCACAAGCCTGTTTGTCGGCGTCGTGCCCACTCCGGTCACGCATCGATCGTGGAGGAGCAGGCACTGAGGCCCGGGGCCCCCGGACGAGGCCTTACTCGTCGGCCCTGCCGGCCTCAACTCTTGATGAAGTCGAGGAGGTCGACGTTGATGGTTTCGGCGTTCAGGGTGCACATGCCGTGCGACAGGCCCGGGTAGACCGTCAGGGTCGCGTTCTCGACCGACGTGACCGACAGCTCGGCGGAGACGGCGATCGGAACGACCTGATCGTCGTCGCCGTGCATGATGAGCGTGGGCACGTCGATCGCCTGGAGGTCCTCGGTGAAGTCGGTCTCTGAGAACGCCCTGATTCCCTCGTAGTGCGCCATCGCGCTGCCGGCCATCCCCTGGCGCCACCAGTTCCAGATGACGCCCTGGGACACGTCCGCGCCCGGGCGGTTGAATCCGTAGAACGGCCCGCAGGCGATATCGAGGTAGAACTGGGAGCGGTCGGTGGCCAGGCCCTCGCGGAAGCCGTCGAAGACCTCGATCGGCAGCCCTCCCGGGTTTGATTTCGTCTGGATCATGAGTGGGGGGACCGCTCCGATGAGGGCGGCCTTGGCGACTCGACCGGCACTGTGCTTGGCGACGTACCGGGCAACCTCTCCACCACCGGCGGAGTGACCGATGTGGACGACGTCGTGCAGGTCGAGGTGCGCCACGACGGCGGCGGCGTCCGCTGCGTAGTGCTCCATGTCGTGCCCGTGGCCGGCCTGCGCGGAGCGCCCGTGCCCCCGGCGGTCGTGGGCGATGACGCGGTAGCCCTGCTGGACGAAGAAGAGCAGCTGAGCGTCCCAGTCGTCCGAGCTCAGCGGCCAGCCGTGGTGAAACATGATCGGCTGACCCGAGCCCCAGTCCTTGTAGAAGATCTCGACGCCGTCGTCGCTGGCGACGAAGGGCATGGTGTGCTCCTCGTGGTCTCGCCCGAGCGCCGGGCGGATTCGATGTCCCCACGAGGATGCCTCGGTCACCGTACTGACAGCCTCCGTCAGCTGACTGACATCCGGCCGACGGGTTGCTTACGTCAGGGCCGGGGCAGCACAGTGGCCCGGCCGACATGCCTCACGGCCGGTCGGCCGGCGGCTGGGGAGGCAGCGCCTCGAGAGCGTCGCGGAGCGCGGCACGTGACGTGATCCCCAGCTTCGGGAACACGCGGTAGAGATGTGACGACACGGTCCGCGGCGAAAGGAACAGACGCGAGGCGATCTGCGGGTTCGACAACCCCACCGCCGCCAGCCTTGCGACCTCCAGCTCCTGAGGGGTGAGGCTCGCGCCGGCCTTGCCCCGGGCAGTCCGCGTCATGCCGGTGGCGCGGAGCTCCGCCGTTGCCCGGGCCTCCCACGAGCGGGCCCCGAGCTCCTCGAAGCGGCTCCGGGCAGCAGCCAACTGCTCCCGGGCGTCACGGTTGAGTCCTTGACGGCGCAACCTCTCGCCATACGCCAGATGAGCACGGCCGACCTCGAAGGGCCACTGCTCGATGCCCGGCAGGCCGAGCGCCTCCTCGAAGCACCCGGCCATGACCTCGGGAGCCGATGTCATCGCCGTGACCATGGCCGCGCTCAGTGCCAATCGCGACGACAGGCGGCCGATACCGGCGTCGCGCATCGCGTCCGCGTGCCGTCGCGCATCCGCGTGCCGCCCGGAGCGTACGGCCGCCTCGACGAGGTCCGGCGCGGACCACACGGCCTCGGGGTTGAAGGGCGGCAGCACACCGGGGGCGCAGATCGCCGTGGCGTGCCGGAAGGCCGTCTCGAAGTCGGCGGCGCCGAGGGCCGCCCGGGCCGCCGCCTGGTGGGCGCAGCTCTCCAGCCGCCGCAGGCCCCTGGGCCCCGACGAGCCCCAGATTTCCTCGCAGTGGTCACGGCACGCGTCGAGGTCCCCGCGCTGGGCCGCGGTCATCGCAGCGACGTAATGCCCCACCTGACCGAACAGGTGGTACCCCTTCTCCTCGCACAGCGCGATGAGCTCGGCCGCAGCGTCCGCCGACGACTGCCACCGACCGGCGTACAGGTCGTCCAGAGCCAAGAAGATCAGGCCCGGCATGCTCGCCCCCACCGCGCCGCCGTCGCGGATGACCCGGGACACGGCCTCACGACAGCCCGGGAGCCGATCGAGGTACGAGGCGGCCAGGGCGGTGCGGATGACCACGTCGGCGTCGGTCTGGCCTCTCAGCCGCGAGATCTCCTCGTCCAGGCGCCGCAGCATGTCGTCGGTGACGGAGCCGAGGTCGTGGTGGATGCGCCCCAGCGACACCGCCGCGGCGGGCGACGCTTCGGGAAGCCGGGCGAGCACGTCGACCAGAGGCTGCCAGTGCTCCTGCCGACCCGAGTACTGGCTGGCGAGCGTGAGGGTGAAGAGCGCGGTCTCCAGCTCGCCGCGTGGCAGTTCGGACGAGACCGGGGCCTGCTCGATCGCCTTCATCAAGAGCGCGTGGGCCGTGTCGGCGTCACCCTCCGTGACAAGAACCACAAAACCGGCAGCCGCAGCCGCCGAGAGTGACCGGGCCGCCGGGCCGCCCGGCACCTCGCGCATGATCTCGTGCGAGGTCTCCAGATGGCCTGCGACCCAGGCGGCGACGTAGGCGGCTTGCGACAGGCGGCGCCTGCGGGCCGCCTGGTCGGGGCTCAGCTCGGCTGCGCGCCGCAGCCTCGAGATCGCGCCGTCGGCATCGCCGCGCTGCAGGCTGCTCCAGGCCGCCGACTCGATGACGGCGGCGACCGCCTCGTCGGGCACCGTCGTGGCTCTCGCGAGGTGGTCACCGCGACGTTCGGGCTGGTCGACCAGTGCGTCGGCCAATCGGCGGTGGGCGCTGCGCCGCTGCTCGCCGGTGGAACCGTCAACCACCGCGGATCTGACCAGCGGATGCCTGAAACGCACGGCGCGGCCGTTCTCCGCGACCTTGACCAGGTGGTCGCGCTCCGCTGGAGCGAGTCCGTCAAGCCCACCCGGCCCGCCGGCCGCCTCGAGAACGCGCATGTCGCCGGAGCCCTCGAGAGCCGCGAGCAGCAGCAGGTCACGCGTTCTTTGCGGTAGTCGTTCGACGCGTGCGCCGTACAGAGCACGGACATCTCGCCCCGGGCCGCTCGCCCATTCCGGCCCTTTGCCGTGCCGATCGCCGGACACGGTGGTGGAGCCGGCGAACTCGAGTAGGGCGAGGGGGTTTCCCTGTGCTTCTCGCGCCACTGTCAGGAGGACCCGGCGAGGGAGGTGAGCGAAGCGCCGGGACAGCAGCCGCAGTGCATTCGCGTCGTTGAGCGGCACGACCTCGAGCTCTGGCAGGCCAGTGGGCTGGAACGACCCGCTGGACTCCGCTCTCCGGGCTCCGAGCAGCCCGATGCGGCGACCGCCCAGTCTTCTGGCGACGAAACCCACCGCGGATCGGCTCGCGTGGTCGACGACATGGAGGTCGTCGACCACGAGGAGCAACGGCTGCTCCTTCGCAGCCTCGCCGAACAGCGACAGTGCCGCGTTCAGGACGGCGATCCGGCTCGGCGCGGGGCCGACGCCGAGACCGAGCGCGACCTCGATGGCCTCTCTCATGGGGGGTGGCAGACGACCGAGCTCGCGCGACAGCGGGATGACGAGCTGGTGGAGCCCCGCGAAGCTGATATCCGTCTCGTACTCGACGCCGCTCCCGCGGATGACTCGGGTTCCCTTTGCGACCGCCAGCTCAGCGGTCGCGTCCAGTAGCGCCGTTTTCCCCACGCCCGGATCACCCGTGAGCAGGATGGCGGCTCCCTCCGTCCCAGCCGTGTCCAGGAACGTCACGAGCTCGGCGAGCTCGCGGTCTCTGCCAATCAGTCCGGTCAGGTCGAAGCCCCCGCCTGCCACTGCCTTCGCCTGCCTCGTATCCGCTGCGTCCCTCGTCCTGCCGCGCGGAGCAGCTGAACGACCGGCCGCGCGCATGAGCAGCAAGTATCTCACCGACAGATGGCGCCCGCGAAGCAGCGCTCGGCCCCTTCGGACGCCTCCTGTAGGGCGCGCCGGCCCGCAAGGCGACGTGCCCGCAATGAGGCCCGGCCACGCAGGCCGAGTGAGACTCGTCGTTTCACTCACCCCGGATCACGCGAAAGCGCACGCGATGGCGGAGTCACCCCGCTGGTCGGCTGAACGACCCGACGAAACCGAAACCGTCGCCTCCAGTGTGGCGTCCGTGCGCAGCAGCGGCCTCGGCGGTCACGGCTTCCATCAGAGACTCAAAGCCCGGGCCTTCGCCCAGGACCGGAAGCGGTCGTAGACGGTGGACCATGGCCCGTAGTCGGCAGGCATGTCCCGCCAGGGGCTCCCCGTGCGGAAGCACCAGATCACCCCGTTCAACTGCCGCCGCAGATCCGGAATCGGGCCCCGCTCGCCCAAAGGACGCTGTTGGCGAATTGAGGGTTTCGTACCTATGCGGGGTCCGGCCCACATAAGCCCAAAACCCACATTCGATGTTGCTGGGTTGCTGATGTACCGGATAAGCACCCGAGTCGCGCGGCGCTCGTTCCGGTGAACCCGCAGGTCGCCGATACCTTGGCGACGGCCATGTACCGGATATCCGTCCTTATCCGGTACATCAACCCGTGTCCGCCGCGCGCCGCCCATCAGGCTCCTCGCCAGTGGCAACACCTGGCGAATGTGGGTTTCGGGCTTATATGGGCCGGACCTCGTCCTGCCTTGCAACGGCCGGCCGCCGCGCAGGACGAACCCGATGACCTCGCCACTGTGGGGCATCCGTACCGTCAGCGTGCCGGTGGGGTGGAGTCCGAGAGTCAGCCGGTCTGATCGCCGGATCGGACCAATCGGCGTTCCCAGGCCAGAGCCGCGACCACACCGATGGCATAGGCGACCAGGTCCCATGGGTCGGGGAACGCGCCGACCAGGACACCGCCGATGCCCGGCGGGGTCATGCCGACTATTTGGTAGAACTCGACGGCGGCGGCGATCGCGGCCGTGGCCAGGGTGCGGCGTGCGGCGGTGGTGCGCCACAGCAGCCCCAAGAACGCGTAGACCAGCATGGTGGCGCCGACGTCGCTCACGTAACCGCGGATGAACGGTTGTCCCGGGCCACGGTAGAAGAGGACGAAGGCGCCGACGGCGAGGGCGACGCCACCCAGAAGGACCATGGCACGGCGCATGAGATCGACATCTTCTCCGAATCTCTATGATCAGGACGAACCTGATCATAGAGATCGTCCCTTATGGCGGCATGCTGACTGCGGCAGGTCAGCGACCGCGGTGGAGTGCCATGGCGACGGCATGCCAGCACGCTGGAACGTAGTGACGATCCATTCGGAATGAGGCCCGACCAGATGAAACAGTGCCCCGCGTGGTGCGAGGAAGAGCACTCCAACACCCGTTCATGATCCACCGAATGTGGGTTTTTGACCTTATGTGGGCTGAACCCCTATGCAGCTAGCGCCGCAAAGTGTGAGGTCCTCGTCGGGGCGAGGGGCATGCCCATCAGCCACGCGTCGATCCGCGTGAGGTTTATCGCCGCGGCGGTGAGCAGGTGCTGAAGATGGGTCTTGGCGGTCCCGCGGTAGCGGGACCGCCTGGCCCTGAACCCGTCGACGGCCTGGGCGACGGTGCCCTCGATGCCCTGACGGGCCTGGTAGCGGGCCTTCCATTCGGGGCTGTCTTGGTTGGTGCGGGCCTGTTGAAGCACCTCGTATTGCTCTCGGACTCGCAGCGTGATTCGGCGGCGGGAAATGCCGGCCCGGGTGCATTGGGGCCGTACGGGACACGGCGTGCAATCTTTCCGGGCGAACTGGACCCTGATGACCTCTCTGCCGCCCTTGTCCACCTCGTGTGCCCATCGCTTACTGATCTTGCCTTGCGGGCAGGTGATCGTCTCGTTGTCCCAATCGATGGTGAAGGCGCTGACGGGGATGGTCCCCTCGCCAGACTTCTGCCAGCTGGTGCCGGGCATCATGGGCCCGACCATCTCGACGTTATGGTCGCGCTTGGCTGCCACGACCACGTCGGCACTCATTATCCGGCGTCGACCAGGTGCTCGGCCGGCAACAACCCGCGCTCGACCAATCCCTCGTGGACGATGGGCAGCACGCCGTAGTCGCTGCCGGGTGTGCACGTCGGGGAATGGCTGCGGCTGCTGCGGACGCTGCTGGACGAGGTCAGCATGGTCGCCTCCCGGGCCGGCCCCAGCGCGGCCGCCCTCCTGCACCAGCTCTGGGACGCCGCGGACTTGCCGCTCCTGGCTGACCTGAACCTCTGGCGGCCGTACGAGCGGCTGAGCCTGCCCGTCGAGTCAGGAAGCGATGCTGCAGGCGGCGGCCACCGCGGTGCAACTGGCCGTGGACGGGAGGATCAATCCCGGCGGCACGCTCGGCCCGGCGCTGCACCCGGCTCCACAGCGGCACATACCACGATGACCGGCCGGACGGCCCGGACCTCAGCCTCGCGGCTGCGCCTGCTACTGCCGCAGCCGTGAGCCGTACGACCGGGAACGCGCCTTCATGATCCGCCAGGGAACGTCGCTCACGAGCCGTGGGGGTCGAGGGAGCCGACACCTGCCACGCGTTTCCTGTCCCCTGATCTGCAGAATCGGGGTTGGCTATGCCGAGGCGGCGCGCAGTGTCGCGGCAACGGCCGTCGCGTGGTCGGGGTCGGCCATGATCTGACCTCCGTGGACCAGGGGGAAGTGAGTGTTGTAGGCGGCCCTCCTGGCGTCGGGTGACAGGGCGTGGCGTACTGATCTCCCCGCCTGCCAGCGTGGCCGGACTGCCTCCCGCTCCGCTTCGTCCGGGCGGTGATGCCACCTGCAGCTCGGGCAGGCCGGCATGCCGGTCGCGGTATCGATGGAGAAGATGGAACGCCTGACGTTCGGGGAGCGGTGCGGATCCGCAGATGGGCCGGCCATCCACTCGCCGGTGGCCCCGTCGATCGGATGGCCGGTCAGCTCCGACTCGTAGCCGCGGATGAGCTCAGCGAGCGGGGAGTCGTGCCCGACCGGCCTCGTCTCGCCCCGCTCCGCCGAAGCCAGTGCGGCGGCGAGCACCGGGTGGTCGGCCACACCGGCCAGCTCGCACTGGCGTCGGGCTTCGGCGACCGCGGCCCGCCGCTGGAGGTCAGGGGAGGCATTGTCGATGGCCTCGGCGAGCTCCCGGTTGAAGGCCCGCAGGGCGTGCCGGGCGAGCGGGTCACCTTCCCGGGGATCGTCGGGAACCGCGTCGGTGATGACCCCGCCCAGCAGCGGCCCGTCCAGCAGTGCGGGGGTGAACAGCACTCCGGAGATACGACTGGCCAGCGCGAGGGCCGCAGGAACGGAGCCGGACAGGTACTGGTACTCCTCATCCGGTTCGGGTTCCAGGCCTAGCTCGCGCATGTCCTCATTCAGCGCGTCGGGGTGGCTGCCCCAGCGCTCCTGGGGCGTCTGCGGGCGAAAGGCCGTCCGAATCCGACCGTCTGCAGCGTGTTCGAAGTCATGCGACGCCGCGTAATTGTGGCGCATGACAGAGACGGCCTCACCGCCGTCGCGGGTCAGCTCGCGCAGGGTCTCGGGCCGGGTCCCCTCCCACCCGCTGTACTCGAAGGCGATCGTCCAGTCGCCAGCCCGGGTCACCAGCACCATGTCGCAGCAGCCGTCGGTCTCCTCAATGCGCTCCATGACCTCCTCGTCGTCCACTGGATGGATGTTGTCGTCGGCCACGCCGAACCGCCGGAGCGTCTCACGCTCGTCCAGGCCGCGGACGAAGGTGACGGTGTAGATCTCCTCCGCCCAGTCGTCCTCCCACGCGTAATCCGCGGGCATGATCTTGCGCATCGGTCTCCCCAGTTCGTCCCTCTCATGATCACGGGTGAGTATGGCAGGCGGATCCGACATCCCTGACGGCAGAAAGGATCGGCTCGTCGCGCGTCCGGCCCAGCAGTTCCGTGGCCAGGTGGGAGGGGCGGCGCAGCGGGAAGGCGGCGGCGAAGCTGGCCAGCAGGGTGCTCGACTCCCGGTCGGGCTGTCAGCGCGGCAGGACGGAGGGGGCGAAGCGGTTCTCCAGCTGGTCGTCGGAGCGGATCGCCAGGTAGGCGTCCCGGGTGCCGACACCGACCAGCGGGATCTGCAGTTCGTTGCCCAGGAAGCGCAGCAGGTTGAGGAACTCGCGGCGCGCCTCGCCGCGTCCGGCAAGCACGTTGTGCAGTTCGTCGAACACCAGCATGCGCGCGCCGGCCTGGCGCAGCAGCCGCACCGCGAGCTGCTCCAGTTCGGCCAGCCGCTGGCGGGGGCGCAGCGGCGCGCCGAGCACGGTCAGCAGCGCGGTGTAGAAGCGGGCCATGAACGCCATCACCCCACCGGCCGCGGCCTTCGACGCCGCCTTTTCCTCCGAGAGCTGACCTCTCTTCCCAGCTCTCGCGAGGCGAGGGGGCCGGGTGACGACCACGCCACCCGGCCCCCGGCTGCGCTCACCGAGTGGTCACGACGTCGTCGGACCGTGGACGACGGCCGGTGGGACGGCTCGGTCTCCGGTGGCGGGTGGGGGCGCGTGTACCTTGATCGGCTTTGGTGTGAAGTGCTCGGGTCTGCCCGGGGTGGCCGAGGTGGTGGACGCCGCCGTCTCGCCGATCTCGGCGCCCGTGCCCTGGGCGAAGAGGGCGGTGTCGCTCGCGAAGTCCAGCCAGAGTCCCGGCACCGTCGTGTCGGTGGACGAGGTGCTGGTCTGGAAGTTCTGCTGCCACAGTGCGTAGACCACAACGTCGGGCGTGTTGGGCTGCAGCGGGTTGTGGTCGCCGATGGACACGTAGGCCGGCCAGGTGCTGGACGAGCCCCCTGCGATGTGGGTCGCGCCGTTGACGTAGGTCCGAAGGCTCGTCATGTTGTGAGCGCCGGGGTCACGGCCGTAGACGGTGTAGCGGTAGGCGAGCGCGTGGCCGTCCTTGCTCAGGAAGACCGGATCGCCGTGTCCGTCGGTGCCGTTCTTGACGAGGCAGTTGGAGGTGGTTGGGGCGGCGCCGCCCAGCGGCATGACCACGAGGCATGATCCGAGGTCGGGTGCCGGGGTGGGCGGGGTGTAGACGAGGGCGACCTTCTGCCCGTCGCCGGAGATGATCGGCTCGGTCACGTCAGAGCCGGGGAAGATTTCTTTGGTGGTGCCGGCGGCGGCGTCGTAGAGCCAGCTGTGATTGTGCTTGTCGGCGCCGTACGTGGACCACACGACGCGGTTGCCGTCGCCGGAGAGCATTCCCCTGCCGGGGGAGAGAATCGGGCACTGCGGGCCACCGCTGCCCGTGCATGTCGTCAACTGCTGCGCGGCGGCGCCCTTGGCCTGACGGTAGAGGTTTCCGCCCTTCGTATAGATGACCGCCTGCCCGTTGTCGCTGACGCCCCAGATGTCACTGCCGTCCTCGGTCGCCCACGATGCCCCCGCGGCGATGTCGCGGATGATGCCTCTGTGGACGCTCGGGGCGTTGTAGCTGAAGCCGGTGTAGGCGACCACGTTGCCGTCTCTGCTGATCAGCGGGTCGGTGTACATGGTGTAGCTGGGCAGTCCGTCCGGCTCGATGGAGGCCACGACGAAGGGGTTCTGGAGGGTGGAAAGGTCCTTCCTGACGATGTACGGGTACCTGCTGGCCGGGTGGTAGTACGGGGAGTCGTGCGGCATGAGGTTGCTGCGTCCCTGGGTGATGAAGACGATGTACCGTCCGTCGCCGGAGATGGTGCCGCCGTTCATTCCGCCCGCCGCGCCGGTGGAGTCGGGCCTGCTCGGTTGCTCCGTGCTGCTGGCCAGGTCGAGACCGTGGGGCGACGGCGGCCCGGGGAAGGTCACGTCCAGCGGGGTGAAGGTCTGCGGCTCGGAGGGCGGACCGACCCCGTTGCTGTTCCTGGCCAGCACCGAGATGACGTACGCCACCCCCGGGGTGAGCCCCTGGAGCAGCTGGTGGGTGGCGTCCGCGGCCGCGTACGCCACCGTGACCTTGCGCGTCCCGAACTCCTGCGCCGTGATCACATAGCCGGTGATCGGGCTCGCGCCGACGTCGGTGGGCGGCTGCCAGCTCACCGCGACGCCACCGACGGCGGGCACGGACCAGTCCTTCTCTATGGTGGGGGCAAGGGGTCCGCCGAAGCTGCCGCCCACCGTCATCCTCGCCTGGGCTTCCAGCTCGTCGTGCGTGCCCGACGCGGGTGTCTTGGCCTGAATGACGAACGTGCCCGGATGGTCGGACAGGAACGTCCCGCCGCTGTCGATCGTGGCGGAGGTGTCGTCCTTGATCGACCATTGCACCGGCACATCGTCGGGCAGGTGGGAGACGGAGTGACGGAACGTGTACGGCAGCCGGACCGAGGTCGTCGCGGCCTGGGGGACGATCAGCAGTCCCGTGTACGGCCCTCCGGCGGCAAGCGTGACGAAATAGTCCATCAGGTCGTCTTTGCGGAACGGCGAGAAGTCCTTCTCCACGGCGACCAGGTCGAGCGCGACGCCTAGCTTCGCCCCCAGCCGCAGCTCCCACCAGGGGTCCTGAGTGGTGTCCGCCTTGAGCTGCACGTACGGCGTGACCGCGGGCGCGGGGCCGGCGATGTGGTCGATCAGGAACTGCAGGTCCAGTGGAGTGGAGACGGTGATGTTGGCGTCGCCGTAGGCCTGCACCGTCTTGCTGAACGCGCCTCCCTCGCCGGTGTTCACGCCGTCGCACGAGCTGCTCGACAGTGACAGGTGGCACTTCATTCCGACCGTGCGTTCCCAGGTGACGGCGTAGGTGACGCCTACGCTGCCGTCCGCCTCGAACTTGAGCTTGACGTTGGCCCGCACGCACATCACGGTGAACGGGGCCACGGTGAAGCAGGGACCTTCGACGTAGCCCAGCTCCTTCGCCGGTGGCGAGACCTCGGCGGCGAAGCCGATCTTGCCGCGCGCCTCGAAGGAGAAGTCCGCGGTGAGGCCGAAGTCGGCGTAGGGGTTGGATCCACTCAGCCTGAAGTGGAACTTGGCGTGCGGCGTCAACTGGCCCTGCGCCTCGATGGCGGCGCTCATCGGCAGCCTTCCGCCGGCCCCGAACTTCTTGCTGACCTCCAGGATGAGGCTGCCGCGACGCCAGCCCACGCTCGCCGGGGAGACCTGGCCGGCGGCGAGCGGGCGGACGGCCCTGCCGTTCACCGTGGGCGTGACGACGCGGACACCGGGCACGGTGGGCACGAAGGTCAGGTCGCCGTTGTCGAGTGGCACGTCCAGCCACATGTCACCAGCGGCGTAGACATCGGCGAGCGCCGCCGATGTGGTGGTGACGATGAACAGACCGTTCTGCTTGGTGACCTGGGAGACCCGGCCCAGGAAGCCCTGAGGAAGCATTTGCGTCACCGGGCCGTAAACGATCGTGCCGACGGCCAGGGCGGCGATCTCGGCGGGCGGCTGCTCGAAGACGAGCGTGCCGTCGGAGTGGACCGCACGCAGGGTGGCGAGGTCGGCGTTGGACAGCACGAGCGGCGCCTGCTTGAGGCTCTTGGCAGGCAGCAGCGGGTCGGTCGGGTCGCTCGGCGGGCTCACCCCCGCCGCGTTGGCCGCGGTGACCGTGAAGGTGTAGGCGGTGGTAGTGGTCAGGCCGGTGACGGTCGCGCTGGTGGAGGTGCCGGTCACGGTCTTCCCGCCGGGGCTCGCGGTCACGGTGTAGCCGGTGATCGCACTGGTGCCCGGATCGATCGGCGGCTGCCAGGAGAGCGTGATCGAACCGTTCTCGCTCGCGGCGGCGGCGATGTGGGTGGGCGCGCCCGGTGCCCTGGCGGCCGCGGGGGTGACGGGATCGGCGGTGGCCGCCTCGCTGGTGCCCGCCGCGTTGGCCGCGACCACCGAGACCGTGTACGCAGTGCCGTTGGTCAGCCCGGTCACCCGGGTCACGGTCGTGCCCGCGGGGACGTTCACCGTGACGCCGCCCGGACTGACGGTCACCGTGTAGCCGGTGATGGGCGAGCCGCCGTCCAGCGGGGCCGCCCACTGCACGTCCAGAGCCTTGTCGGCGGAGAAGACCTGCAGGGCGACCGGCTTCAGCGGAGCGACCGCCGCGACGGGTACCACCGGGTCGGACGGCCAGGAGGGGTCGCCGGTGCCCGCGGCGTTCACCGCGGTCACGGTGAAGGTGTAGGCGGTGCCGTTGCTCAGTCCCCCGAGGACCGCGCTGGTCTGCCCGGCGGAGACGCGCAGGGTGGCACCGCCGGGCGAGGCCGTGACGATGTATTCGGTGAGGCCGGTGGCGCCGGTGTCCGGCGGGGTCCAGGTGACCTCGACGGCCGAGTCCCGCGGTTGCACATCGGTGACGAATGGTTTGCCGGGCGGCGTGGCCGGCCCGGGTGTCACCGGATCGGAGGGCGCGGAGGCGGCCGAGGTGCCGACGGCGTTGGTGGCGGTCACGGTGAAGGTGTAGGCGGTGCCGTTGGTCAGGCCGGTCACGGTGGCGGTGGTCGCGCTGGTCGTGGTCGCCTTCGCCCCGCCCGGGCTCGCGGTCACGGTGTAGCCGGTGATGGGAGAGCCGCCGTCCGACGGGGCGCGCCAGCTCACGACGGCCGAGCCGTCCCCGGGGCTCGCCGTGACACCGAGCGGGGGGCCCGGCGGCGACACCGCAGCCCGCGGTGTGACGGGAGCCGAGGGCGCGGAGGCGGCCGAGGTGCCCACGGCGTTGGTGGCGGTCACGGTGAAGGTGTAGGCGGTGCCGTTGGTCAGGCCGGTCACGGTGGCGGTGGTCGCGCTGGTCGTGGTCGCCTTCGCCCCGCCCGGGCTCGCCGTCACCGTGTAACCCGTAATCGGGGCGCCGCCGTCGGCGGGGGCGGTCCAGGAGACGGTCGCGGAGGAGTCGCCCGCCGTCGCGCTCACCCCGTTGGGAGCCGACGGCACGGCCGGCTTCTTGAAATACGCGAAGGTGTCCACCGCGAGGGTCACGGAGGCGGAGCCGGCGTTGCGGACGGCGAACTTGCCGTCGGCGCCCAGCTTGACCGGGACCTGGTTGGACCACCAGTCGCCCGCCTGGTAGACGATCGAACCCCCGGACGGCGGACTCGCCTGATCGGAGGGGTAGACCCGCAGCGTGCTGGCGGCGGTTCCCTTGGCCGTCAGGTTGACGGCGACCGCGCTCACGCCAGTGGCCGGCACGCCGCCCGCTCCGAGCGGTGAGACGGTGTAGGTGCCGTTCGCGGCGACCGTGACGCTGCTGGTGATACGCGCCGGCGTCACGGGCACCGCGGCGGACCCGCCCGTGGTGGCGGAGGGCGCGGCGAAATAGCCGGCGACGTCGGCGTAGACGGTCAGCGCGGCGGTGCCGTCGTTGTTGATGGCGATTTTCCCGTCGCTGCCGGGTGCCGCGATGACGAGGTTGGACATTTCACTGGACGGGCGGTAGTCGATGTCGGAACCGCTGGGGATCGACGTGCCCGACGGGTAGGCGATGACCTTGCTCGACGCCGTGCCCTTCACGATGAGGTGGAAGACCACGTACGCGACACCGGTGGCCGGAACCCCTCCGGTGCCGGTCATGGTGAAGGCGGACGTGCCGCCCGCGGCCACCGTCTGCTTGCTGACGACCCGGGCCGTGTCCAGGGGTACGTACGTCGCGCCCGCCGTCGACCCGGCGGCGGAGGTGAAGTAACCGTGGATGTCGGCGTAGACGACGGCGGCCGAGCTACCGGTGTTCTGCACCTTGATCTGGCCGTCGCTCCCGACCTTGACGATCAGCAGGCCGTCGTCGTACACCCCGGAGCGATAGCGGGTACCTGTCACAGCCGGGGCGGCCGTCAGATCCGACGGGTAGACGATCAGGCCTCCGGCGGCGCTGGCGCCCTTGGCCGCGATGTTGATCGCGACAGCCGAGACCCCGGTGGCGGGAACGGTACCGACCCCCGTCACCTTGACCGTCGTCGTGGCGCCGGCCGCGATCGAGACGTTGGAGAGCACTCGGACCCGTGCACCGAAGTACTGGCCCGCGGCGGGGCTCAGCGCGGCCGCGGACTGGGACGCGACCTGGCCGGCGGGCGAACGGGGAGGCGGGGACGGCGCGGACTTCGCCGCGACGGCGGGCACCGGGAGCGTGACCAGCGCGCTCGCCACGAGGGCGAGCGCCGCCAGGAAGCTCAACCAGCGATTGCTCATGGGGGGACTCCTCATCCGAGGGTCGCGGGGGGGGTGACGACGTCGTCAGGGCCGTATGCGGTGTTCGGCCCAGCGGGGACCGCCGGGCGGACGTCCCGGCGTCGTGCGATTCCCTTCCTGACAGGGGGTCTGTTCCGGCGCGGGCGACATTAACTACTTGATCATTTTCGAGTCAGGCCTATGATAAAAAATCGTTCTGACCGATCTATGACCGGAAAATTCCTGATTTAGGTACTCCACACATTGGCATCCGGACACGCGACGCCGGGGGACGGTGGGATGCATGGACGGCTACGGGGACTCGGTCGCGACCACGTATTTCGGCATCCTCGGACCACTGCGCGTATGGGCCGGAGACGGGGAGCACGCGATCTCCCGGCGAAACGTCGCGCGGCTGCTCGGCGCACTGCTGCTCACGCCCGGACGCCTGGTGAACAGAGACTCTCTGGTGGATCAGGTCTGGGGCCCGAGCGGCTGCGACCAGCGGACCCTGCACACCACGATCTTCAGGCTCCGTGGCTGGCTGGAGGAGCGGGCCGGTCTCGCCGGCGTCGTCACGCGGGTCGGACACGACTACCGGATCGACGTGCCGCCCGAACAGGTCGACGTCGGCAGGTTCCGCGACCTGGCCCGCCGGGCCCGAGACGAGCGGGATCCGGACGTCCGCGTGGAGCTGCTGCGATCCGCGCTCGCGGTGTGGCGGGGGCCCGCGCTCGACGGGCTCGTGGAACACGGGGCATCGGCCGTTGTCGGCGAGTTGGACAAGGCCCGTGCCGAGTGCGCGTGCCGGTTGGCGGAAGCGGCACTGGAGCGCGGCCGTCCAGATGCCGCGCTCGACCCTCTGGAGCGGCTGGCCGATGAGCTGCCGTTCGACGAGATCGTGAATGCTCACGCGATCACGCTGCTCGCGCGCTGCGGGCGCCGCGCCGAGGCGCGGCGGCGGTTCGCGACGCTGCGCCGCCGCCTGGCCGACGAGCTCGGGGTGGATCCCTCTCCCCCACTCGTCGAGGCCTATCTCGGACTGCTGGGCGCTCCTGCGCCCACGACCGTCCGGAACGAGGCCCCACCCTGCCTGCTTCCACCCGACCTGCCGGACTTCACCGGGCGCGGGCGCGACCTCGCCCTCGTCGTCGGCGCATTGGCCGGCGAGGCCGCGGGCTCCGCCCGCATGATCGCGATATCCGGGATGCCGGGTGTCGGCAAGACCGCGCTCGCCGTCCACGCCGCCCACCGTCTGACCGAGCGCTTCCCGGATGGGCAACTCTTCGCGGACCTGCACGCCCACGGGCCGCACCCCGCACACCCCGCGCAGGTTCTCGCCCGCTTCCTCCGCGCGCTGGGCGTCCATCCCACCGCCATACCCGAAGGCGTGGACGAGCGGACCGAGGTGTTCCGCACCCTGCTGTCGGAAAGGCGTGTCCTGGTGGTTCTGGACAACGCGGCCGCTCTGGACCAGATCCGCCCCCTGCTACCGGGCCAGGCCACCTCGGCGGTCATGGTGACCACCCGCGCACGTCTGGCCGAGCCGTACGGGATGCGGCATGTCGCCTTGGACGTCCTGGAGCGGTCGGAGGCCATCGAGCTGCTCGAGCGCATCATCGGGTGCGCCCGGGCCGGCGGAGAGCCCCGGGCCGTCGCCGGTCTGGCCGACCTGTGCGGGCGCCTGCCCCTCGCTCTGCGCATCGCCGGAGCGCGCATGGCGATGCGGCCTCACCAGCCGGTGGCCTCACTGGTCCGCCGCCTCGCCGACGCCGCGAACCCGCTCGACCAACTGGCCGTCGGAGCGCTGGACGTGCGTGCCGGCCTGGAACTCAGCTACGCCGGCCTGGCTCCCACGGCGCGGCGGCTGTTCCGGCTGCTGGGACTGCTCGACATGCATGACTTCGCCGGCTGGACGGTCGCAGCCCTGCTTGACGGGTCGCCCGCCGAGACGGAGGAACTGGCCGAGTGCCTTGTGGATGCGCATCTGCTGACCGCGTTCCGGGTGGCGGATACCGGGGAAATCCGTTACCGCTTTCACGATCTCGTACGCGCCTTCGCGTCTGAATGCGCCTACAGGGACGAGCCTGAGACAGAGCGTCGCCAGGCCCTTCGCAGGGTCTTCGACCGCCTTAAGGACCTGATCGAACGCGTTCACGAATCGGCCTGGGGCAGCGACTTCGTGGTGGCGCGCGGGCACCGGCGCTCCCCTGCTGCCGGCCCGGCCGGCGACGGCGGGTCCTCCGTCCCGCACCGTTGGTTCCACGCCGAAAGGGCGAACATCGTCACGGCCGTGCGCCAGGCCGCGAATCTCGGGATGCACCGGACGTGCTGGACGCTCGCGATCGGTGCCACCTTCCTCTACGAATCCCACCACGCGTACGACGAGTGGCGCCAGACTCACCAGGTGGCGCTGTCGGCTGCCGCCGCAGAGGGTGACGACCTCGGCGTAGCCGCGGTGAACGGCAGTCTCGCCCTGATGCACGCGGACATGCATCAGTGGGGACAGGCCGAGATGGCCCTTGAGGCCAGCGTGCCGCTGCTGGAGT
Source organism: Microbispora sp. KK1-11 (assembly GCF_006874435.1). Taxonomy (NCBI): domain Bacteria; kingdom Bacillati; phylum Actinomycetota; class Actinomycetes; order Streptosporangiales; family Streptosporangiaceae; genus Microbispora; species Microbispora sp. KK1-11. The sequence goes on from NZ_VIRJ01000041.1 coordinate 46,461, forward strand.
CCCGGGACGAGGAGACGCTCGGCCGCATTCTCGTCCTCGCCGGCTGGATCGACTACAAGCGCGGGCGGTTCCGCGAAGCGCTGTTCCACTACCAGCGGGCCATCGCGATTCTTCAGAGGTCGGGAAGCCGTGGCGCCCTCGCGATGGCCTTGCGGTGTGCTGCTCAGCTTCACCTCGATCTCGGCGAGCTCGACCTCGCCGAGCAGGCGGTGGAGCGGGCTCTCGCGCTCGGCGAGGCCGGCGGCCACTACTCACGGCTGAGAGCCCTGGCCATCTTCGGTGAGCTTCGGGTGGCCGGCGACCGCCTGGCCGACGCGCAGTCGGTCTTCGGTGAGGTGCTCGACGCCGCCCACCAAACCGGCTCCCCCCGTCTCCAGGTCCACGCCCTGTATGGGCTCGGCATCGTCTGCTCGCGGAAAGGCGCGTACGACAACGCCGAGTCCTACCTGCGGGCGGCCCTGACCCAGGCGCGTCAGGACCTGCAGCAGGACTACCAGGTGCGTATTCTTCTGGCCCTGGCGGACAGTCGGCAGGGCCAGCGCCGCTACGACGAGGCGGCCGACTGTCTCCATCGAGCCGTCGCCGTCAGCCGGCGAATGCGGGCACCCCACTGGGAGGCGCGGGTGATCCGGGCGCTGTGTGACCTTCGCGCCGGCTCCTGAGGCGGGCGATGACGACGCCGAAGAAAGAGTCTGACCTCGACGCACACGCCCGGGACGTCCCTACCGCGGGACGCAGCGGATCCCTCGGCAGGACGGCGGGGTGGGAGCAGGGCGTTGACGCGGTCGGAGCCGGGCCAGACCAGACGTAGGGGAGGTCATCGGGGTCTCCGGGGAACTTCGGGCCGTGGAACTCCGGGTCCCTGCGCAGCAGGGCCGAGCAGCGGCTGAGGTGGAGGGCGGGATCGTCGAGCCAGGGCGGCAGTTCACCCGCCCCCGCGAGGGTCACCTGGTCGCGGGCGTCGCGATGCCCGGAAGTTGGTGCTCGGCGAGGAGTCCTCGTCGGCGGGCGGCCCAGCTGTGCCGCTCGATCGCCAGACACGGCAAGCCCCGGAATACCTGGCGGGACCTGCCGGTAACCGGATGAAATGACCGCATGCCCTGGTTGTCCCGCCGCCGCCCGGCCGCGCTCGCCTCGCCGCCCGAGCCTCCGCGAACCCCCCGCGCCGCTGCCTGGTGGATCCTGCCGGCGGTGCTGCTGGTCGGCGGCACGGTGGCTGCCGCCATGTGGTGGCTGCTGACCGGCCTGCCCGCGGCTCCGCCGGGGCAGGCGGGCAGCGCGCGCGGGGAGGCGCTGCGCACCGCGCTGGCCGCCGGTGCCGGCGTCGGCGCTGCCATCACCCTGGCCCTGTCCTTCCGCCGCCAGCGTCACCAGGAGATCATCACCGCCCACACCACCCACGACGCCACCGAACGCCGCGTCACCGAGCTGTACACCAAAGCCGCCGAGCAGCTCGGCCACGACAAGGCTGCCGTCCGCCTAGCCGGCCTGTACGCCCTGGAGCGCCTGGCCCAAGGCAACCCCGGCCACCGGCAGACCATCGTCAACGTCATCTGCGCCTACCTGCGCATGCCCCACACGTCGCCCCAAAGTCCCGACCCCCGCTGGTCGGCCCCGTCGACGCCGGGCCCCTGGCAGACAGCCGCCCCCGCCGATCCCGACCCGGCCCTGGAAGGGGAACGGCAGGTCCGCCTCACTGCCCAGACCATCCTGGCCGAACACCTGCGCGACGCACGCCGCCCCGACCAGCGCGCAAGTCTCCCCTCCCCGCCCCGCCACTGGCCCGGCATGCGCATCGACTTGAGCGGCGCCACTCTCATCGACCTCGACCTTACTGAGGCCCATCTCAGCGAGGCCCAATTCGAGGGGGCGACCTTCAGCGGGGACACCACGTTCCACGGTGCGGTCTTCACCGGGATGGCCAATTTCGACAGGGCGACCTTCACCGGTGACGCCTCGTTCTCCTATGCCGGCTTCACCGACTACGCCTGGTTCGACAGGGCGACCTTCACCGGGGAGGCCGATTTCGAGGGGGCGACCTTCGCCTTGGACGCTGTCTTCTACGGTGCGACCTTCTCCGGGAACGCCCAGTTCAGCGATGCGACCTTCACCGACCACGCCCTGTTTCCCGAGGCGACCTTCACCGGCGACGCCGCCTTCGACGAGGCGACCTTCACCGAGTTCGCCCGCTTCGACGGGGCGACCTTCTCCGGAGACGCCGTGTTCGACGGGGTGACCGTCACCGAGTTCACTGGATGTCGGATGAACAGGGCCGAATGGACCCAAATTGCCGACCACCCGGAGCATGTGTGGCCGCCAGGTTGGCATACGGTGACCCGCCCGAACGGAAGCACCGCCCTGGTCCGTCAGGAGAGCGCCGCAGGCGACGGGAACGGCGAAGACACCGCCACCGCGCCGTCCATCCCCGCAGAGGAGCCGGCTGGCACGGAGGAGCAGCCCCGCGAATGAGGGGAAAACTGCTTGAGCTCCCCTACGGCTCTCCTCCGGCCGGATTCGCAAAGACCGCGGAGCGCCCCGAGCCTGCCTTCCGCGACTATGCCAGGCGACGGCCTGGTGATGCTCAGCGAGCCCTGCAAGGGTCCTCACCAAAGGTCCGAGGATGTTGCCCCGGTCTTGTGGACAGCTGAGTGCTTGGGACGATGTGTCCTGGGAGGAGTTCACAAGTGCCGATGTCACGTCCGCCGTACCCACCGGAGTTCCGGCGGCAGATGGTGGAGCTGGTCCGCGCCGGCCGGACGCCGGAGGAACTGGCCAAGGAGTTCGAGCCGACCGCGCAGCCCATTCGTAACTGGGTGGTCCAGGCTGAGCGCGATGAGGGCCGCCGCGAGGACGGTCTGACCAGCGCCGAAAAACAGGAGCTGGCCCGGCTGTGTGGCGGGAAGAGCGGGAGATACTGAAGAAGGCCGCGGTTTTCTTCGCTCGGGAGACGGATCGGCCGAGATGAAGTACCGGCTGATCGACGCGGAGAAGACACGCTACGGCGTCTCCCTGCTGGCCCGGGTGCTGGGTGTGTCGCGCCAGGGCTACTACGCCTGGAAGAACCGCGGCCCCTCCCGGCGGGCCCGGCAGGACGAGGCCCTGACGGACACGATCACGAAGATCCACGCGGGATCGCGGGGAACCTATGGTTCTCCGCGTGTGCATGCCGAGCTGCGCCAGGAGTACGGGGTGCGCATCGGGCGCAAACGGGTGGCCCGGCTGATGCGCACCGCCCGGCTTGAAGGGGTGCACCGGCGCCGCACGCGCGGGCTGACCCGCCGTGACCCCGCAGCGACCCCTGCCGATGATCTGGTGAAGCGGGACTTCACCGTGGCGGCGCCGAACCGGACCTGGACAGCCGACATCACCTACGTGCCGGCCGGCGAGGGATGGCTGTATCTGGCGGTGGTGCTGGATGTGTTCTCCCGGCGGATCGTCGGGTGGGCGATGGCCGACCACATGCGCACCGCACTGGTCATCGACGCGCTGGAGATGGCGATCTGGAACCGCCGGCCCGCGCCCGGGCTGATCCATCACAGCGATCGAGGAAGTCAGTACACGTCGCTGTCGTTCAGCCAGCGGTGCAGGTCAGCGGGCATTCGTACCTCGACCGGGACGGTCGCCGACTGCTTCGACAACGCGGTGACCGAGAGCTTCTTCGCGACCTTGGAGACCGAGTTGCTCGACCGGCATCACTTCGCCACCCGCGCCCAGGCCAAGGCCGCCTGCTTCGACTTCGTCGAAGGGTTCTACAACCCCCGCCGCCGCCACTCGACCCTGGGCATGCTCAGTCCCGCCGAGTACGAACGCCGACACGCCCAACAGGACCGCTACGCTGCCGCATAGCCGCAAACCCCGACCTGTCCACACAACCGGGGCAACTTCAGCGCGGTTGACGGGTCCTTGCTCTTTCCGGGTGTGCAAGGCGCTTGTCTCTCCCGGCGGTTTCGTCCTGTGTCGTCGCGCCTTTCAGCGGTGCGGGACGTACGGCGCAGTGTGAGCAGGACTGATCCGTAGGGGCAAGCGGTCCGGGCTGCAGGCAGCCCGGACTCCGTCTGGTTCGAGTCGTCTCCGGCCGCCGGGCGTGACGACGTCCGCCCGGCGGCCGGTGGCGCCTTCCGAGTCAGTTCGCCAGGACCCGCTGATGGATGTCGGTGACCGTCTTGCGGGCGGACTCCAGCGCACCCGCCTGCCAGGCGATCATGTAGCTGAGCCAGTCGCCCGCGAAGTGGACGTGGCCGGCCGGTCTGTTGAGCAGTTGGTAGCCGCCGAGGCGGGACGGCCAGCTGACCCAGGCGCCCTCGATGTTCGGCTGGAGCTTCCAGGAGACCGAGGCGGAGCTCACCAGCTCGTCGCGGTACTTCGCGCCGTGGATCTTCATGCCCTGCTCGATCGCGCGCTTCTCCCTCTGCGGGTGGGTGAGCGCGGCGTAGGCGTCCGCGTTGGCGCCGTTGTTGTAGTAGCCGACGACGAGCCCACGCCGCCCGCCGTACCCGTAGGAGGGATACCAGAGGACGGATAGGTCAAGGTCGGTGTTGGTGATGCCGCCGTAGATGTTCTCGTCGGTCTCCCACCAGCGCCGGCGGTACTCCAGGCCGATCTTGCCGGATGACGTGACGACCGGCGTGGACAGCGCGGCCTGCACGTCGGGCCCGAGGTTGTGCGGCGTCCTCGCCAGGATGTGCGGCGGCATCGCGGCCACGCAGAGATCGGCCTTGATCGTGCGCGTCCTGCCGTGACTGTCCTGGTATTCGACCTCGACCCCGTCCGCCAGGTCGGTGATCTTCGTGACCTTCGAGCGCAGCAAGATCTTGTTCTTGCCGACGGCTTCGGCGAACGCCTTGGGGATGGCGTCCATGCCGCCGACCGGCTGGAACATCAGCATCGCCTGGTCATAGCCGAACTCGAAGGAGAACCGCTGGCCGACGCCACTGGCGAGCACCTCCGACAAGGACGGCACTGGGCCCAGTTCCGTGCCCGGCTGCTCGCCCGCGCCCGGGTCGGTGCTGTATCCCCGGCGTTCGCCGCCCGTGTAGGCGAAACCGCTCGCCTTGGTGCCGATCGAGCCGAACCCGCGCAGGAAGGTCAGGAGGCGCTCCTTGTCGTCCGCGGTCAGCTTGCCGTTCAGCGCGCCGGCGTCGGTGGCGGTCGACAGCAGCTCGGAGATGTAGCCGTACACGTCGGCCTTCGCCGTGCGCCACCGGACCGGCGCGGTCATTCCGGCGGCCTCGTTGAAGATGTACGCCTGGGCGTTGGAGTTGGTGAAGACCTCCAGATCGACGCCGAGCTCGCGGCAGTAGTCGACGGTGACCATCCACTGGGCGAGCCGGGCCGGCCCGGCGTTGAGGTAGAGACCGTCGGAGAACCGAGCGATCTGGGTGGAGCCGTCGATCTCGGTGATCCTGTCGCCGCCCCTGATCGTCCAGTTGCGGCCGCCGACCCGGTCGAGGGCCTCGATGACGGTGCAGTCGTAGCCCGCCTTGCCAAGCTCGTACGCCGTGGCCAGGCCGGCGATCCCGGCGCCGAGCACGACAACCTTCTTGGCGCCTCTGCCGGTGAGTGTGAAGTCGGACGGCTGCGGGGGGACGAATGGAGCACCGGTCGCCGCCTCCGCGGTGGGCGCGAGACCGAGCGCGCCCATCGTCGCCAGGAGTGCTCCAGCGCCTCCAGTGGCCCCCACCGCGGTCAGGAATCCGCGCCTGCTGTAGCTCACAGCCACCTCCATGATCTTTGGAGGCCAGTGTCAGCACGATCTGTTGCCGTAGATCAACGATCACGTTCCGGCAGGATTTCTCATGATTTCCTCAGGAATGGCGGCGCTCTGGGCGTGCCTCCTGGGCTCCGCCCGGGTCGACGTCGGAAGGGATGCGCGGGCTCCGACCCCAGCCAATTCGGCCCGCGCTCTCCAGCTCGCGGGCATTGCGATGAAGTGATCTAGACACTCGCATCATTGCAGATCAGGGGCACCCTCTGTACTTATCGATCGCGATCAGGCATTCCCAGCCGAATATCCGAGGCTGAGGGCCTGGGAGGGCACCCAACGAGTCGATAGCGTGCTCTAGTCATCCCTGTTGACCTCGGATCCCACACGGGATACCCCTCAACAGCTCAGCGGCGGCCGGACGCGCAGATGAGGCAGGTCTTGGTAGCCGGGAGGACCATCAGACGCTCGATGTCGATGCGTTGCGCGCATTTCTCGCAGATCCCGTAGCTCCCCTCGCGTAGCCGCTCGAAGGCGAGGTCCAGATCGGCGAGGTGTGTCAGGGCCTGTTCGAGGAGGGCCTGGACGTGGGCCCGCTCGAAGGCGGTGGACGTTCCCTCGGGGTCATGCTCGTCGTCGGAGGCCGTCAGCGCCGACGATTCGACGATCTCGTCCCGGTCACGGCCCAGCATGGCGACGCGGGCCGTGGTCATCTGACGGTCGGCGTCGAGCAGTTCTCGCATGGTCGCCTGCTCCGAGGGGGAAAGCGCGGCGTCCCGATGGTCTTCGGTCATCACGGTTCCTCACCTTCCCAACCAGGTTATTCGCAGCCCTTTCGGCCATTGATTACGCGAGGCCAAGAGTGAGGAGGCAGCGGGTGGAGTCTTGGGCATGGCGGCGCTTGGCTTGGGCGATGATGTTGGTCCAGCCACGGAGCTTCAAGATTCCGATGGCCGCGTTGCGCAAGGTTGCCATGACGGCGGGGCCCGAGCCGGTGCGGACCTGACAAAAGTCCTCGCGGTAGGTGACGTCGCGGATGTGGTGTAGGGCCTCGATGTTCCAGTGGGCGCGGATCCATGCGGCCAGTTCCTCGGGTCGGGCCTGGTGCGCGGCCAGGCTGGGCGCAGAGCCCTTGATGATCAGCGATCATTAGGTTGGCGATGACGCCACCTGAAGTATCGGCCGACGTATTAGATATCTGCTGCACGCGAGCCGAGCCGTGCGAGATGCGGCGCCTGCGGCATTCAGCAGCTTCGTGTTAGGCACCATGTGCAGCTCCGGAGCGAGATACCTGTAATGCGACTCGCTAGGTGGAGGTGGGTCCTCAGGCGAGTCGGTGGACTTAAAGGAGTTCACTCACGACTCAAACGGAAGCCAGAAGGACAATTGCGCCAAGTTCGAGGCGAGCACGAAGTGGTGGCGAGGTGAGGCTCCCGGTAATAAAGCAGTGAACCAAGAAGCGATACCCCAACCAGGAGCCTCGTTGCTGCCTTATCGTGCTGGGATCCCCTCTCGAACCCTACCCTGATCCGTCTGGCTGACCGAAAGCCGTACTATTCAGGGAAGCACAAACGCCACGAGATGAACGTTTAGGTCCTCGCCGATCCCCGCCTGACGACGCCCTACGCCTCTATCGGACAGATGGTGCCTGGGGAGTACGCCTCACGTCGGGCTACCCGGTCCACCATCCCGCCCGCATGGCCGGGGTCCAGGCCGTAGCGGAGAAGTGAACCACTCCGACTCCACGGAACTTGGTGAACATCATCTCCGCCAGAGCCGAGGCGGTTCACCTGCAGTCCGATCTATGGACCCAGCATGTGCTGTCGCACCCGACGCGGCCCGTCACTGACGGGCCGTACGGTCAGGCCCGGCCGAGGAGATCCCACCGGTTGCCGGCGATGTCGAGGAAGACAGCAACCCGCCCGTACGGCTCGGTGCGGGGCGGGGCCACGAACTCGACCCCGGCGGCGACCATTTGTTCGTACGCCGCGTCGAAGTCGTCGACCCGCAGGAAGAAGCCGACCCGCCCGACCACCTGGCTTCCTACTGCGGCGGCCTGGGCCTCCCCATCGGCTCGGGCGAGCAGGATGCCGGTCTCGGCACCGGGTGGCCGGACAACCACCCATCGCTTCGGACGCCCGTCATTGGTCAGCGACGGCGAGTCCTCGACCAGTTCGAACCCCAGCGCCCTGGTGAAGAACTCGATCGCCGGGTCGTACTCCTCGACGATGACCGCGACAAGATCGATACGCATCCCAAGACTCTAGCCAGCACGGTCCCGTTGCTCTGCGCTACAGCACGGCTGAGGCTCAGACCGTTCCCTAAACCAGCGCAGCAGCCGGAAAGCACGCTCACAGATGGTCTCGGAGCCAAACAAAGGCCGACAACTGGGTGATCACTTCCAAGGTCATCTCGGTTCGACCATGGCAACGCCCATCACGCGGTGGACCACCCAGGCCGCTACCGGCCCCCAACGCCAGCGGCGGCGGCTCCGAGCGCGCGACCGCGTCCGGCACGCGCCACACCCCGATCGCATCGTTGCTCGAACGATCACATGTGGTTGCTCGATTCCTCGGGGGTGGTTGCCCGCTGGTTGCGCGCGTGTTGAGGCACCACATGGCAGGGGCCATCACGGCGTGACATGCACACGGCGGCAAAAGCGGACAGAGAAACACAAGGTGGCACGCCGAACCATTAGGCGGCACATATCAAGGTCACTTCTAATTCGACGCTCTCGGCGTGCGCTTGCCGACCTCGGGCGCGGCTGACGCCACGCTCGCGCATATCGCCTGTGTGGGGTCCACTATTGCTGGCCGGATCTGAGCGACCGCATGGTCGGACCTGCGCATCGTGTCGCCGGGCGTCGAGGTCGAATCCCTGCCCTGACTCGGGCAGCGTGGGACGCACCGCGCTGAGCAGGGTGTCGTCTCGTTGGCCATCGAATTTCCTCCATCTTTAAAGGTTGCATTTATGAGTGCGCGGGGGCGTGTGCCCCCGCGCACGTGCCGGGCCCTACACCTTTCGGCCGGCGATGGTCGCCACGTCGACGTTGCGACGCATCAGCCAGTGCCGCATACGTTTCTGATCCTTGAGCGTCGCGTTGAACTCCCGGAGCTTCCCCGCGGAGTTTGGACGAGCAAGGTGGGGATGCCCACTGCAGTCCGCGCTGCGGCCAGGCGTGGTCGGCGGGGGTGAAGTCGTCGTCGATCCAGACGGCCTGAGCGGTGTCGAGCCAGGCTGAGACGTCGTCTCGTTTCCAGAGGTAGCCGTTGGGTGGCTCGTCGTGATGTCCTGACGCGCCAGCTCGACATGCGGGAACGGCTCCAGGCCCAGCTTGGCGCCGATCAAGGGGCTGGCGTCGCCACGCCAACTGGTGCACCAGACCGGTGTCAGAGGCAGCTCGCTGATCAGCTCCGCCAGCATGGGACCGTGCGTGGGATTCAGCCATATGGGGACGGGTGAGCCCGCGTCATAGCCGGTGGGGACGACGCTGTGCCTTACGTGAGTAGCCGGTCCGTTCCCCTCACTGTCAGGGAACGGGATCAGCACGCCGTCGACGTCGATGAGCACGATGACCGCGTTGTCGAAGCAGTCGCCGATCGAGCCGAGCATCCGGGAGCAGCGCGCCAGCAGTTCCCGCCGGAAGGGCCCAGTCAGCGAGCGAACCCTTTGTCGGGCGTTTAGGCTGCCGTATCCACCTGCGGCTGTACCGTCCGTATCATCGCTTCTCCACTCATCCCATCGGCCAGATCATGGCGGCCATCACCACGGCCATGAGAGCGTGGGCCAAGTGAGAGATCCTGTCGGCGGCGCCCGGTACCGTACCACCGGAGCCGGGGCCTACGCCTCGGAATACGAACCACACTCCGGTGCCCGCGAGCACAAGGATGAGTGTCCACCTCAGTGGTGTGGACTCGATCATTCGATCACTCCGTGTTCGAGACGGACGGGTTAACGCCTCCGTCCTGAGGCGTCACTCGTCGTGCCAGCTCAGCAGTGGTGGGAATGGCCCGCTTCGCTGCCGTACATGTCGTGGTAGGGCCATTGGTTGACGTAGCGCGGGCGGCGCATCGGGGTCAGGTCGAGAAACTGGTAGGTGCTCATCATGAACTCGGTACCCCGCCCGTACGTCGTGTAGGTGTGGAAGACGGAGTCCTCGTCGCGAACGAAGACGCTTATGGCCTGTCCGTCACCGTTTACCACGAACGCGGTTTTCATGCTGCGCTCCAAGGTCGCCTTGTCCTTGTAGTTGAACTCGACGGGCGCGACGGACTCGTCGTTGGTGACGTGGAAGTCGTAGTTGAAGTCGCTTCCGGCCGAGGAGTACCACGGGACTGTCCAGCCCATCCGCGCCCGAAAACTCTCGATCTTGGCCAGTGGTGCGCGGGAAACGAGCACGAATGTGGTGTCGCTGGCGTGCAGGTGATCCAGGCGGCCCACACTGTCGATGGTGAACGAGCAGCTCGGGCAACCCTCATCCAAGCCCTGGTCTCCGCGTGCCCTGGCTGCCGAATTGTTCCACATGAAGTGATAGACGATGAGTTGGCGGCGGCCCTCGAACAGGTCGATGAGGCGTGCCTTACCGGCTGGGCCTTCGAAGGTGTACTCCTTGTCCATCCTGACCATCGGCAGTTCTCGGCGCTGTGCGGTGACCGCGTCCTGCGCCCGCATGACCTCCTTCTCCCGCTCGAGCAGCTCAAGCCGGGCTGCCAGCCACTCGTCGCGTGACGCAATTTGGGGAAGAGTCATGATCTTCTTTCTCCTACTCAGAATTGATTAAGGAAACGATAGGAACCGACCAGCAGGGCATCCGTCTGTACCGGCGGACCGACCATGCGGTCAGCCGCCCCGCGCTGGAAGTCCGCGAACGCGGCCAACCGGGACAGCGGGTTGTGCTCCCCCTCGACGAGCACGACGTACAGGAAACTCACCCGTCGGCCGAAGTTGACGATCCAGCGGCCGAGCAGCGGTCACCGTCAGTTGTGATGGCGTCGTCGTAGGTCAGGCCAGCAACTCCTGGACAGCGGTTTTCAGGTCGGCCAGGGCCGCGCGGTAGAAGCGGGGTCCGTAGGACACTCGTGCCACGCCAATTTCCCTGAGCGTGGCCAGGTCCAGATATTCACCGGTGTTGCCGTTGACTGGGCCGGGTAGTTCGGTCACGAGGGTGGCGATGTCGCGCTTCTGACGCACGCCGATCGGGTAGATGCAGTCGGCGCCGGCGTCCCGGTAGAGCCGGCCCCGTCGTATCGCTTCCGCGACCCGATCCGGCTCAGGTATCCCGCTGGCGGGTAGGAAAGTATCGACGCGGGCGTTGATGACGATCGGGACTTCGGCATCGTCTGCAGCGGAGCGGACGCCCGCGAGCCATTGGGCGTGCGCACCGGCCTCGACCAGGCCACCCGCCCGGTGGTCGGTGTCCTCCAAGTTGCAACCGACCGCGCCGATGTCCAGCAATCGGTCCACCAGTTCACGTGGCTGCATGCCGTATCCCGCCTCGGCATCCACCGTGACCGGGACCGACACCACCCGGGCGACCCGCCCGGCCGCGGCGAACATCTCCTGCCACGGCGCACCCTCACCGTCGGGATAACCGAGCATCGCCGAGATGGCAGCGCTGGCCGTGGCGACCGCGGGAAACCCCGCTTCGGCCACGATCGTCGCGCTGGCCGCGTCCCACGCATTGGGCAGCACGAGCATCTCTTCGCTGTGCAGCTCGCGGAGCCTTTCGGCGCGAGCCTTCAAATCCGCCACGTCAGCGGCCATCGGTATCCTCCAGGTCAAAAGAATGGCGCGTCACAGGGGTGACTGTGTTCGCCATGTGCACGTAGTCGGTACTCACCGTTTCTCCTTCTGCACGAATCTTTTCTAGATGCGTGGGCAGATGCTGTTTGTTGGCAATTCCACAGCTCTGCCGTCTCTTTCCAGGAATGACTCTTTGCGCGCGCTCCCTGGACGTGCTGTCGGATACCTGCGTAGGACTTCCAGTCCATACGCAACCGCTTAGACGCGTAGCGATCGTGGAAGTCCGAATATTGCCAGAAGGGAGTTGTCATGGAATCGTGTCAGCGCGGTGATCCGGTTGTCGGTCAGGGTCAGTACGAGCACTCCGTGTGCGTGCAGGACCGGCGTCCGCGGATCACGTAGGTAGACGCCGAAAGCCGGCTGGCCGTTTGCCCGCGTCGGGATCAGCACGTGTCGGTAGCCGTTGCCCAGCGCGACTGTAGCCAGGAAGTGCCGGATGGCGTCCCGACCCTGGTATTCCAGCGGCAGTGGCGGCATAGTCAGCCACGCGTCGTTTGTCAGCATGGCCACGATCGCATCGACGTCTCCGGCCTCGAATGCGCGACTGAAACCAGCCACGATCCTGCGTTCTTGTGGCGAGTTCGGTAGCGGAGCGGTCTCCCAGTCGGGATCCGGTAGCTCATGCGCCAGCGCACCCCGTGCTCGTTTCAGCGCGCTGGTCACCGCGTTTTCGGTCGTGTCGAGAATGTTTGCCACCTCGGCGGCCCGGAATCCCAGTACGTCCCGCAGCACCAATATGACTCGTTGCCTCGGTGGCAATTGCTGCAGCGCTGCCAGGAACGCCAGCGACACCGACTCCCTGACCTCGTATCGCGCCTCCGGTCCAGGCATGTGGTCGGCGATCTCGTCGAGCAGCACATCGGGGTACGGCTCCAGCCAGCTCGGTTCCGCTCGGCGATGTGATGGCTCGGGCAACGGGACCTCCGGTTGGTAGGCCGCATATTCGGGCGGACGACGGGCGCCGGCCCGCAATGCGTTGAGACAGCGGTTCGTCGCGATTCGGTAGAGCCACGTCCGTACCGACGCGCGTTCCTCGTAGCCGCCGATCCCGCGCCATGCCGCCAGCAACGTCTCCTGCAGCAGGTCCTCGGCGTCCTGCACCGAGCCGAGGATGCGGTAGCAGTGCACCTGGAGCTCACGTCGGTACGGCTCAACGAGCCCGCGGAACGCCTCACCATCTCCGCTCCGCGCCAGCGCCAGCAGATCCTCGGCCGAGCGCTGGGCACGGGCCGAGACATCGGTTTCCCTGGCCGGCGGGATCCCTCGCATGTTGGCTCCTTCTCTCCTATGGTTCTTCTCGGATAGATGGACACCGCCAGCGCCGGAAAGTGGTCGGCCTGCGCCAAGTTTCCGCCGTCCCTGTGTCGGTACCTCGCGGTTCCGCGCCGTCCTGGCGGTCCTGATGTTCAACGAGCACACCGACAACAACCTGGGCCAGGACACGATCGCCCGCTGCATTGCTGCGTCAGATGATCCGCAGCAATGCCTGGCCCGACGAGCCGGTCGTGCTCTGGCAGCCATCGAGCATTACCGCCAGGGCTGCTGACCTGCGCGACTTCCGAAGGCAGGCGTCGGAGGCCGACGGGTCGGATCGCGACCTCGGGGCCTTCGACGAACACCGAAAAGTCGGATTGTGCCACCGCCCAGGAGTCCCGGCACAGCACTCCGAGGAGAACGCCGGACTTCGCGCCCACCTCGCGTCTGGGCGTGACAGAGTCGTCGGGGTCCGTCACCCCTGGCCGTTGTGCGGAGTTTGACTGGGCGCCTATCCCTCCCTAAATTACATTACGTTCCAGTTTCGTTTCGTTAATAGGAGGAGGCGGGCGGTGTCGGATGGGCGCAGGCCCGCGCCAGCACGCGGCAGGCCCCGGGACGCCGGACGTGACATCGCGATCCTTGAGGCGACGCTGCTGGTGCTGACCGAGGTCGGATATGACCAGCTGACGATCGACGCGGTCGCGGCCCGGGCCGGGGTCGGCAAGCCGACGGTCTACCGGCGCTACCCGGGCAAGGCCGCTCTAGTGGCCGCGGCCGTCGAACACCGCGCGCCGGGAACACCCCCGGCCACCCCGCCGGGCAATCTCCGTGCGGCACTGCTGGCGACCGTCCAGTGGCTGGCCGACCAGATCGCCGAACAGGAGATCGGGCTACTCGGCGCCCTGTTCACCGGCATGCGCAGCGACCCCCGCCTCGCCGCGGAGATGCGGCGGATCCTGCGCCGCGACGAGGCGGCGATGACCGAACAGCCGTTCCGCAACGCCATCGAAAGCGGCGAGCGGCTTGCGCCCGATGCGGCCGCACTGTTCGCCGAGATCGCCCCGGCCGTCATCGTGCACCGGCTCATCGTCGCCGGCCAACCCTGCGACCGGCCGTTCCTGGAGCACCTCGTCGACGACGTCCTCCTCCCGCTGCTCCAACGGCGATAGCAGCAGCCACCCGCGACGCCAGGACCCGTGGCCCCAGCACGAGACCGCCCAGATTCCGCGAGACCACCGACAGGAGGACCAGTCATGATCGTCATCACCGGCGCGACCGGCGCCCTCAACGGCGCCACCGTCGAACACCTCCTCAAGCTCGTCCCCGCCGACCAGATCGGCGTCAGCGTGCGCGACGTCGCCAAGGCGCAACACCTCGCCGACCGCGGCGTACGCGTGCGGCACGGCTCCTACGACGACCCGGACGCCCTGCGCGACTCGTTCGAAGGCGCCGAACAGGTGCTGCTGGTCTCCTCCAACGACCCCACCGCCGACGCCGTGGCCCTGCACCGCACCGCCATCGAAGCCGCCATCGCCGCCGGCGCACAGCGCATCCTCTACACCAGCCACCAGGGCGCCGGCCTCGACAGCCCGTTCCCGCCCGCACGCGACCACGCCGCCACCGAAGCGCTCCTCACCGACACCGGCATCGCCTGGACCTCGCTGCGCAACGGTTTCTACGCCCACAGCCTCGACTGGCTCCTCGGCCCCTGGCAGCAAACCGAAACCATCACCGCCCCCGCCGACGGCCCCGTCTCCTGGACCGACCGGGCCGAAGCCGCCGAAGCCGCCGCTCTCATCCTCGCGGGAGACCGCTCCTTCGACGGCCCCGTCACACTCACCGCCGCCGACGCCGTCACCTTCGACGACATCGCCCAGATCGCCTCCACCCTCACCGGCCACACCATCAAACGGGTCGTCGCCGACGACGAGCAGTGGATCGCCGACCGGGTCGCAGCGGGCTCCCCGGAGGCCATGGCCCGCCTCACCCTCACCACCTTCCAAGCCGCCCGCCAGGACCGCTTCGCCGGTGTCGACCCGCTCCTGGCCGAACTCCTCGGCCGCGCCCCACGCTCGGTCACCGACCTGCTTACCGACCGCATCACCGGACAAGGCCCGGGAGGCTCCCGAAGCTACGGCGAGCCGCAAGGTAGCGCGGTGTAGGTCTCGGGCCGACTTGGACGACCGGGCGCAGCCTGGCGATCGGCCCGGCGCCGATCTACGGCAGAGCGACGCCGCGGCCGCCGAAGAAGGTCGCGAAGATCTTCAACGGCAGGAGTAATGCCCCCGCGTGATCATTACTGGTCCTCCCGCGTCAGTGAGATGACCAGAGCGGCCGTGGCGTCGGGGTCGACAAGGGCGAGGGAGGCAGTTTCCGTTGCCCCGTTCTGCGGCATGCAGGCGTTGGTGAGCGCGGGAGCCGCCCCTAGCGCCGTCCGCCACCAGTCGAGCACACGACGTTCGATCGCGGCGGCGATGCGGCCGGTGGGGACATCCCACACGCAGGTGTCTCCGTGCGCCGTCCACGGCAGCCAGCCGTCCCTGGCTGCTGGCTGAGTCGTGGAGTTGGGGCGCCCATGATTCCCACCTTGATCGCGTTCTAGGTGGCGGAGTGCACGAGATACACCTTGGCTGGTCCGTCGTAGTCGAAGGGGCCAACACACTCTCGCGCTGGACAGCGCACCGCGCGGCAGGGGGCGCCGAGCGCGGGACGCGGGGCCCTGCCAGGTAGGAGCTCACGCCCCGCTCGGTGACGTGCGTAGCGCGGAGCGAACAGGCCCGCCCTTCGGGGGGCGCCCGCCCCGGCCGCCGTTCACCACGGGTCGGGCAGGCCCGCTCCCGTGGTGATCAGGCTGCGCAGGCTGCCGTTGACGTAATGCAGCCAGGCCGTGGAGCAAGCGCCGAAACACTCGACGTCCGGCACCAGGCCAACGTGGGTGAACCGCAGCTCGGTGCCGCCGGCCGCGGAGATGATGTCGAACACGATCTCGCTTCCGGTCCACTCACCCGGCTCGGAGATGAAGGACAGGTCGCTGTCGGTGACCCGCCAGACCACGCGGCGGCCCGGTTCGAGCTCGACCACGCGCTGGAGGCTGTAGTGCTGCGGGGGGTGCCGGTAGGAGAACTCGGCACCCACCTCGTCGGTGCGCCCCTCGACCTGACCCGTCCACCAGGCGCGGACTTCCAGGATGGCGGCGAAGACCTCCTCCGGTGACTGTTCGACTGTGTACGAAGTTGAGTAGCCGCGGTCGGTGCGCGCCGTGCTTGAGGAGCTTGCTGCGCTCAGTCCGAGACTGCCCGGTGATTGTGTCGTCATGATGATCGGAACCTTGCCTCTGCGTGTCATTGGTTGAGTGGTAGCGGGATCCAGTGCCAGGTGCCGACCCGGACATCGCTCGGCACAGGCCGTCCCGCCGGTCTTGACGGACCGGCGCACACCCGCTGCAGGACGTCCTGCACATCGGTTGCTCTTCTCCTGGTTTTCGGGTGGCGCGCCCGTTTCAGGGCATGGTCGTTCGGCGCCGCCACGTCCGTGATGGCGCGTTGTGAGCGTGCGGGTACAGGTCAGCCCGGTTTGTTGCTCTGGATCCGCTCGGCGATCCGCTTGATCCGCTGCAGCCGGGCATCCCAGGTCGCGCCGACCGCGGACAGCTGGGCGATTGCACGGGCGAGCTGGGCCTCGTCCACCTCGTAGCGACGCTCGCGCCCCGCTGGCCTCATGTGCACCAGGCCGACGCGGTCCAGCACACCGAGGTGCTTGGCGACCGCCTGTCGGGTGACGGGCAGTCGCTCGCTAAGCGTGGTCGCCGTAGCGCCCCCGTGGGCGAGGAGCAGGTCGAGCATCCGTCGGCGGGTCGGGTCGCCGACCGCGGACCAGAGGTCGTCATCGATCGCGGTGCTCACGGCTGCGCGACCACCTTGTTGGCGTAAGTGACGAGGCGCGGGAGGAAGATGTCCCAGCCGCGGACGTGGTCGAGATACGCCTCCTCCAACACGGCGCCCTCCCACCCGCGCTCACGGAAGCCGGTCTCCTCAAAGCGCAGCAGCGTCCCGTCACCGGAGGGAACGAGGTCGAAGGTGACGAGGAGGGAGTTGCCCGGCGCCGATGGCTCGCCGCCGTCATATATCCAGCGGAAGGCGAACCGGCGGGGCGGGTCAGCCTCCAAAACGGTGAGTGGCTCGACCTTCGCGTCCGGCGAGGCTGGGTCGCCGAAGGTGACTGCGCCGGTGGCGCCGGGGACCGGGTCGAGCTCGGCGTCGTCGGGCCACCACTCGCGTAGGTGCTCGGGAGAGCTGATCACCTCGTAGACCACCTCGGGGGTGGCGTCGATGCGAAGCTCCCGCTGGATGCTTCCATACTCCATGTGCTTTTCCTGACATCAGTGCAACTAACGGTTGCACGTCAGCTTATCCGGCACACCTCATCAACGCAACCTTTCGTTGCGCGTTGGGTTTCCGGGCAGCTCCCCGAGCGCGACGCATCGCGGCGACATTTGATGCTCGGGTTCGCGCCTTTACGTCGTAGATTCTCTGCTGCCGAACTCTGTCATAACGGACAGCTCCCTGGATGACGAGGAAGCTCATTTGAACACAGCGGCCAGGAGGACCCTCGTTGACCGCGAATCCGCTGGTCGGGCCCGACATTGAGGGGTACCGGTCGGGAGCGGTCGGCACGTTCAGCTTCACGGTCGAACGACGGTCAGACAACAAAAAAGCCTGATCACTTGGAGAGTGATCAGGCCTCTGACCTGCTACAACAGTGTCGGGACGGCGGTGTTCTGGTTCAGGACATAGGAAACGGGTGTCTCGAGACATAGGAAACCCCGGCGGCGCATGTCTCCGGAGATAGGAAACACGCAGAGCTAGGGCCTGTGGGCGGTTGAGAGTCGGCCCGTGTCGAAGGCCAGACTCATCATCACGGCGGTTGTCGTCGAGGGCCGCTCACAGGCGGAGGTCGCCCGCTCCTACGGCGTCTCCAAAGGCTGGGTGTCCAAGCTCGTTGCCCGCTACCGGCAGCAGGGCGAGGGCGCCTTCGAGCCCCGATCCAGACGACCCAAGACCTCCCCGACCGCGATCGACGCCGCCATCGCCGAACTGATCGTCCGCCTCCGCAAGGACCTGTCCGGCCAGGGCCTGGACGCCGGGCCAGACACCATCGCCTGGCACCTGCACCATCATCACCAGGTCACCGTGTCCCGGGCCACGATCAGCCGCTACCTGATGCGGGCCGGCCTGATCACCCCCGAGCCCAGCAAACGGCCACGACCCTCCTACATCCGCTTCCAAGCCGCCCAGCCGAACGAGACCTGGCAGGCCGACTTCACCCACTACCGCCTCGCCGACGGCACCGACGCCGAGATCCTCACCTGGCTGGACGACCACTCCCGCTACGCCCTGTCGGTGACCGCCCACCCTCGGGTCACCGGCCCGATCGTGCGCGACACCTTCCGCCACGCGGTGGCTGCCCACGGCGTGCCCGCCTCCACCCTGACCGACAACGGCATGGTGTTCACCACCCGGCTGGCCGGCGGCCGCGGCGGCCGCAACGCCTTCGAAAACGAACTGCGCCGCCTGCACGTGACCCAGAAGAACTTCACCCCCAACCACCCCACCACCTGCGGAAAAGTCGAACGGTTCCAGCAGACGATGAAGAAATGGCTACGCGCCCAGCCCGACCAGCCCGCCACCATCGGCGACTTACAGACTCTCCTCGACTGCTTCGCCGACGCCTACAACCACCACCGCCCCCACCGGTCGTTGCCCCACCGCGCCACCCCCGCCGCGGCCTACAACAACCGGCCCAAGGCCCAACCGGCCGGCAGCCGCGAGGGCGACACCCACACCCGGGTCCGCCACGACCGCGTCGACCACACCGGCGTCGTCACCCTGCGGATTAGCGACCGGCTTCACCACATCGGCATCGGACGAACCCACGCCCGAACCCACGTCATCCTGCTCGTCGACGATCTCCACGTCCGCGTGGTCAGCGCCACCACCGGACAACTCCTCCGCGAGCTGACCATCGACCCCACCCGCGACTACCAACCCCAGTACACAAAGAAACCCCCGAACCCGTAGGTTCGAGGGTTTCCGATGTCTTGCGACATCACAGTTTCAGGACGGCGGGATTTGAACCCACGACCCCTTTACCCCCGGGAGAATAAATGTTTCAGCAGATTGAAAGGCTTCAGATATAGCAAACGCTCGGAACGGGAGACATTCACACCTTCCGGTACTGCCAAAGATTTCCAGCTCTACAGCCGGGCGTTTCTAGGCGAAGCAGCCGTCGGCATGACGCTGATCGCTAGCGGTAACCATCCGAGTTCCCCCCACAGAGGTGCGACCGCAGAAGCCCAAGTTCATGAAGTATCGTTCTGCTGCCGTATGCGGGTGTGGGCCCCAAGGGTTTCCGGAAGCCACCCCTAGAATAGCCCGAACTATCAAGTTGTGCCCCGCTCCTCCGTTAGTCTTCCTGCGCCTATTACTTTGCTGACGATTTCGAGGCGACAATGACGCCTCACGACAGACCAGGGAGAACTTGGTGAAACGCACCCTCACCTTCGGTGGTGTCACGGCCGGCTTGCTGACCTCGGCCGTCGTCGCGGGTCCAGCTGATGCCTCTGGCTCCGTCCCCTCCGTCCTCCTGGCCGACACCCCCTTGGCCGCCAAGCAGATCGCCGCATTCTGGTACGGCGAGAACAAGGCCAACCTGATCGGCGCGACTCCGTATAACGTCGAGACGAAGGTCGCCGCCGAGCACATGTCGACTGGCGGTCGCGGCCCGTACAGCAAGCCGGGCGTGATTCCGGCGGTCGGCGACGAGAGGAAGCCCGCCGCCAAGTCGAAGAACGTCAACCTACCCAAGACCACCGGCAAGGTGTTCTTCATCGGCGCCGACCACAAGCCGCACTGGTGCTCGGCCACCTCGGTGCAGTCGCGCTACCGCAACCTGGTCGCCACCGCCGGACACTGTGTATACGACGCTGAGTCAAACGCCGCGACCCTCGACAAGTGGGTCTTCATCTCCGGTTACTACCAGGGCAAGACCCCATGGGGGATCTACGTAGGAAAGCAGGCCTTCACGCACTACGACTACGACGTCTACGAGGACGGCGACCGCGACTACGCGTTCGTGACGGTCTACAACGGCGTCCTGCCCACCAGTCTGACGGCGGATGGCTACAGCAAGGTCTTTGAGACCCAGCAGGAGGCAAAGGACGCGGCGGCGGCGATCGAAAACAACAAGAATACCGCCGGATCGAAGCTCGCGATCTCCCCCGTCCTCGACACGGACCATGTCAAGCCGCTGAATGTGCCTGAGTCCCAGAAGACCTATGTGACGGCCGACGCCTTTCACCAGCTCAACATCGGCAAAAACATCTTCAGCGACGGCCCCTGGATGCCCGGCACCGGTGCCGACGACGCAGAGACCACCAAAGAGGCCTACGACTCCGTTCAGAAGCCAGGTTCGAACAGACTTACCGACGATCACAAGACCGGGTATTGGCGTAGTGAGTTCATCCCCAATGTTGGCTACAAGTACTACAAGCGGACCTGGTGGGTGAACTACGACCTGGACTACAAGCTCAGCGGCAAGACCATGTCGATCAAGCTCAAGAACGTCGGCCGCCTGGGCGACAACGTGGGCGGGCAGGGCCTGGCCTACAACCAGAAGGTGGACACGCCGGTCTTCGTGTTCGGTTACCCGAGCGGGTCGCACCTGGACGGCAACCACGCCTACACCGGCAAGACCCTCAAGTGGAGCTATGGCAGAACCTTCGCCGCCCAGGCTCCGGAGGTCAAGGGCGAGGAGCTCGTCGGTGTGAAGTCCTCCTTTACCGGCGAGGGCTCCATCGGCTCGTCCTGGCTGCTCAACTACAAGAGCGGCCGCCGCCTCGGCTACCTGAACGGTGTCACGATCGGCATCGCCGACACCGACAAGAACGGCCGGGTCGACACCAGCCTATCGCCGTACTTTGACGGCGAGCTCTACAGCGTCTACAAGGCGGCGGCCAATCTCTGGTCCGGCAAGATCGTCTGATTGCGACCGGCGCATTCGCGTTGCTTCACGGGCAAGCGACGCCCGGGCGCCCAGGTTGCGGCTAGGTCTGTGCACCTATTTACGTGGGACGGCGGCGGTTCTCGAACGGAGAACTTCATACCGATGACCCGGCGCATGTCGTCGCCTGCTCCGGGGAATCCCGAGCGCCTCGCGAACCGTCACCGGAAGCTTTTCCTCTGCTTCCAAAGGCCGTCGGCGAAAGCCAGCTCCAGCGTGCAGTAGTGGTTTTCCCGCAGAGAGTCTCCGACTTGATGTCGGACAGCTCGCCGACGGTGCAGTCGATGCTTCCACCGACCCGAGAGGCCAGCCGCTTGGCCGCTTCGTAGCGGAAAGCCACGCCCGTGGAACTCCGGCAGCACCTTGGCGTAGGACTCGATGGTCGCGAGCTCCTGCGGCGCCATTTTCTGGTCGATGCAGCAAATAGAGCAACAGGTGCTCTGGTTCTTCATCCGCTGCTGAAAGAGCATCTATGGCGCACTGTCCGAAGAAGTTCCAGCAGGGAGGCATCGTGGGCGAACTGAGGCCCGGCAGGTGGGGGCGCTGTGTCACCGCCATCGCGGTTGTGGCCGCCGCGACCACCGCAACGCTGATCGGAGCCACGACCTCGGCATCCGCCGCCAGGACGACCAACACGGTCCTGTACGGCACGGCGACCGGAGACTACCCGGACCTCGGTATCGCCTACTGGGCAAGCGAGAACGCGGACCAGGTCAGCGTCGAGATCCCGGACGGAGGCGGCAACCGAATCGTCTTCCACGACCCCAACGCCTCGTCCATGTCGCTCACGCACGACGGCTCACTCGCCGGAACACTCTGCACGCTGGACGACCCCACCACCATCAGCTGCCCGAAGTACGCTTACGACAGCAGCTCGACCCTGCGCATAGTCCGCAACGTCAGCATCATCGGCTGGGCGGGCGCGGACCACCTGTCGGCAGGCGGCGACGGCATGATCGTCTCCAGCGTGTCGGGTGGCGTTGCGACCGAGTCCACGTTCACCCCGATCCACGTCTCGCTGTCCGGATGGGAGGGTGACGACGTGCTGACGTCCACCGGCGGCTACTCCTCCATCGACGGCGGGCCAGGTGACGACACCCTCTCCAGCGGGCCGGGCAAGCCGGCAGGAGCCGGGTCTCAGTTCGTCGACAAGGTCGACGGTGGCGCCGGCAACGACATCATCGACACATCCTCCGACAACTCGCCAGACGTTGACGCGATCCACTGCGACGACCAGGCGGACGTCGTACCCGATCCCGATACGTACCTGTCGGACTCGCTGACCAAGAGCAGCAACGACACGGTGTATCAGTACTACGTGCCGCCGAGCAGTTACTACCCCAGCGGTTGTGACACCGTCACCACCTCGTGATTGGCAGGCAGGAGACACCGTTGCGCGGCGAAAGCCATGGACCCGCGCCGAACGGCGTCTCCTGCCTGTCCACTCCGTTCACCATCGCGATACAGCGGAGGAGCAGCGCGCCGACCCAGGTGCGAATCTGGTCGGCACGCCCCATCGCCTGCCGCTGCCAATGACAAGTGCCGAGCCTTGCCGCCGGAGGAAGCCCCGATCACTGGCGGACAGGGCAGACGCCGCACCAGCCACTCCGCCGCTCGGACCGCCAGCCGAACGACCACCGCGGACCGCCGGCCCTCACGCCGAACCGGATACCGCAGATTCCACAACCGAGAGCGGCCTTGAGCACCGGACCCACCGGCCTCTCGACAACGGGCACTCCCGTTGCGCATCGCAGCGAGCCGTCTTCGAGCGGGTGCGTGGGTGCGCGAATGGAGGAAGATGTGACGATCAGTTTGGTCCACGCGCATGAGCGCTTCGCCGTCGGTACCCGTGTGCTGCACCTCCGCCGGGACTGGCGTGGAATCGTCGCGGTACGTCCGGACAACAAGCTCCAGCCGGGACAGGTGTACGAGAGCGTCCTGGGCAGATGTGTGTCGATCAACATCAAGTGGGACCACGGAGAGCACCTGTGGACCAGCCCCGACCTGCTCATGAGAATCGACGACCCGAGCATGCCGCCGGACATCATGAGGGCGGACGCCGACGGTCTCGGCGAGATCGGCGCCATGCGAGCGTCCGGCGTGATGAGCCTGGCCTACCGGGGCGACCTCGACCGGCTCCGCGCCACGCTCGCCGCGCTCCCCACCGAGCAGGTGCGGGAGATCACGGCCGCCGCCGCACTCCTCACCTCGGCCGCTCACGAAGTAGCGGGAAGCACGCCCGAGGCGATCGCCGAATGCGCGCCGTCCCAGGCCCTGCGGTTCCAGGAAGGGCCGCGGGATTCGAGCCACAAACCGCTGTTCAACGAGAAGCAGCAAGAACTCCTCCACCGGATGAGCATCGACCCCACCGCCGGCTGGACTCTGGACGACATCCGCTCCCTGATGGAGTGACCGGACCTCAGCACCCAGAGCCGAGCCATGATCGCGGTCCCAAGCGCCCGTCGGCTCGACCACGGCCATCGCCGCGATTGGGGCGGGATGGCCGCGCCATCGAACAGACGATCGCGACATGGAATCGGTGGTAAACGTGCAGTCCCATGAATTACGATCATTCAATCCCTTCGGGTCGCACCTGTCTATCGCTCACGAGTTCTTCAAGCAGGCACGAGAAGAGCAGCCGGTCTTCTTCTCGGAGGCATTGAACGCCTTGTGCGTAACCACATACGACGACATCAAATACGTCGTCGGTTCGCCCTCAACGTTCTCCTCTCACGATGCGTTCCCCAAACCCACAGGCCTGCCTGACGCAGCCCAGCGCGCGATGGATTTCTTCTATGACAATTCTCCCCTCACCATGCTTGACCCACCGGAGCATGCGACCGTCCGTCGAATCGTACACAAGGGATTCAATCTGAAAACAATTTCTGCCGCCGAGGTGCAGATACGGGAGATAGTCGACCGTTTCACGAATCGACTTCCCAAGAACGGAAGATTCGATCTCGTGGCGGACTTCGCCGCCAAGGTCCCCCTGGCCGGGACCATGAACGTGATCGGTCTTCCGGAGGACGCCTACGACCTGATGACGTAGATGACCGACGACCTGGTCACTCTCATCCTCGGTCATCACGCCCTCGGCCTGGAGGAGTCGAACAAACGCGGCCAGGCGCTGAACGCCGGGTTCACCTACCTGCGCGGGCTCGTGGAGGACCGGCTGGCGACACCGCGCGACGACCTCATCAGCATGATGGCCCACAGCGAGGCCGACGGCACTCACCTGTCCGTGTCAGAGGTCGCCGTCAATGCCTTGAACCTCCTGGCCGCCGGATGGGAGACCACTTCCGACGCGCTCGCGAGCATCGTGGCGACACTGCTGGAGCACCCGCAGCACTGGACCGCGGTGGCGAGGGGCGAAGCCGACGTGCAGGCTATGGCGTCAGAGGCACTGCGATACGACGGCACGTCCATCGGCGTGATGCGGACGGCGAGTGCGGACGCCACGATTCGCGGGGTGCGGATCAAGAAGGGCGAACGTCTGATGCTCTGCTTCGCCTCGGGCAATCAGGACTCCACCAAGTTCGAGGACCCCGAGCAGTTCATGATCGAACGAAAACATGCCAGCCCTCATCTCACTTTTGGGCACGGCATCCACAACTGCGTCGGCGCGGCCCTGGCAAAGTTGGAACTCGTCCTGATGCTGGAATCACTCGCCCGGGTTGCGTCCACGGGAGTGGTGTAAGAGTTTCCGCTGGTAGAGGCGTGGCGTCGTGAAATGAGGACGGCCATCGCGTGATCCTTCGTGATTGCGAAGTCAAGATCGAAGGAGAAGAAAGCGATGGCC
>NZ_VIRJ01000042.1:0-62472 GCF_006874435.1 Microbispora sp. KK1-11
CACCGGCCTTCTCGGCGGTGATGACATCACCGGCGTCGGTCGCGGCGCGGTACTCCATGCCGGTGCCGACCAGCGGAGCCTCGCTCTTGAGCAAAGGCACCGACTGACGCTGCATGTTCGAACCCATGAGCGCGCGGTTGGCGTCGTCGTGCTCGAGGAACGGGATCATGGCGGTCGCGACCGACACCATCTGGCGCGGCGAGACGTCCATGTAGTCGACCTCGGACGGGTGGACGGCCTCGAACTCGCCGCCCTTACGGCGGGCGAGCACGCGGGTCTCGGCGAAGGTGCCGTCGGCGTTCAGGGCCGTGTTGGCCTGCGCGACGACGTGCCGGTCCTCCTCGTCCGCGGTGAGGTAGTCGATCTCGTCGGTGACCCGGCCGTCGACGACACGGCGGTACGGCGTCTCGACGAAGCCGAACGAGTTGACCCGCCCGTAGGAGGACAGCGAGCCGATCAGACCGATGTTCGGGCCTTCCGGCGTCTCGATCGGGCACATCCGGCCGTAGTGCGAGGGGTGCACGTCGCGGACCTCGAAGCCCGCGCGCTCACGCGACAGACCACCCGGTCCGAGGGCGGACAGACGCCGCTTGTGCGTCAGGCCGGCCAGCGGGTTCGTCTGGTCCATGAACTGCGACAGCTGCGAGGTGCCGAAGAACTCCTTGATCGACGCCACGACCGGGCGGATGTTGATCAGGGTCTGCGGCGTGATCGCCTCGACGTCCTGCGTCGTCATGCGCTCGCGGACGACGCGCTCCATGCGGGCCAGGCCCAGCCGGACCTGGTTCTGGATCAGCTCGCCGACGCTGCGCAGACGGCGGTTGCCGAAGTGGTCGATGTCGTCGGTCTCGACGACCACCGAGCCCTCCGGGCCCATCGTCTCCTCACCGGCGTGCAGCCGGACGATGTACTCGATGGTGGACACGATGTCCTCGTCGGTCAGCGTGCCCTGGGTGATGTCGGCCTGGACGCCCAGCTTCTTGTTGATCTTGTAACGGCCGACCTTGGCGAGGTCGTAGCGCTTCGGGTTGAAGTACAGGTTCTCCAACAGCGCCTGCGCCGACTCCCGGGTCGGCGGCTCGCCCGGACGCAGCTTGCGGTAGATGTCCAGCAGCGCGTCGTCCTGGCCGGAGGTGTGGTCCTTCTCCAGGGTCGCCCGCATCGACTCGTACTGACCGAAACGCTCCAGAATCTGGTCGCAGGTCCAGCCGAGCGCCTTCAGCAGCACGGTGACGGGCTGCTTGCGCTTGCGGTCGATGCGCACGCCGACACTGTCGCGCTTGTCGATCTCGAACTCCAGCCACGCGCCACGCGACGGGATCACGCGGCAACCGAACAGGTCCTTGTCGGAGGTCTTGTCGACCGAGCGGTCGAAGTAGACACCCGGGGACCGGACAAGCTGGGAGACCACGACACGCTCGGTGCCGTTGATGATGAAGGTGCCCTTCGACGTCATGAGCGGGAAGTCGCCCATGAACACCGTCTGGCTCTTGATCTCACCTGTGGTGTTATTGATGAACTCCGCCGTGACGAACATCGGGGCGGAGTAGGTCATGTCCTTGTCTTTGCACTCATCGACTGAGTACTTGGGCGGCTCGAACCTGTGGTCCCGGAACGACAGGGACATGGTTCCGGAGAAGTCCTCGATGGGACTGATCTCCTCGAAGATCTCTTCGAGACCCGACTGGGCCGGGACGTCCTTGCGCCCGGCCTGGCGAGCCGCCTCAACCCGGCCCTTCCATTTCTCGTTTCCGAGCAGCCAATCAAAGGACTCGGTCTGCAGGGCGAGAAGGTCGGGTACTTCGAGCGGCTCCTCGATGCGTGCGAACGACACGGTTCGGGGACCGGCGGGTACGGCGGAGGCGTTGCGCGAGGCTGCCAACAGATGTCCTTCCGAGGGCTCGCGGACTGACTACACGCACGCCAGACGACCAGGACTAAGAGTTACTCAGAGAGACGGTCGTCAAAGGGCAGCGCAAAGGGGCAGTGTAGCCGATCGGCATACACCTGTCCACTCCGCTATCGCTCTGCGCTCCACGTTGGTGGCAGCATCACCCGTCAGCGCCGAAACGTCAAGCCCGAGAGCCGACATTTCGCCTAACCGACAGGCGTCACGCTGGGTTTTTCCGCTCTCGGGACCGAGCGAGTGCCGGGGATCCAGTCCCTACCCGGGACCGGAGACGGGTAACGCTCAGTCACGCGAACGGCCCAACGCTGACCGTCGGTCGACGCCGCCGTGCCCTGAATACCCAGCCACCGGCACGGCCTAAACGTCTTCTTTACTAACAATTTAGCTACGGGCTCAGGGAACGGGCGTGTCACCCAGGAGCGTGGACAGCCGGGAGGCCCGCCAGCCGTCGCCCTGCGTCACCATCACCAGGCGCGCTCTCCCCTGGCTGACCTGCTGCTTCGGCTCCTCCTGACCCGGGCCCGACCGCGTCGTGATCATGTTCACGAACAGCAGCACCCGGACCTCTTCCGGCGTCGCCGACTCCACGCCGGCGGCGGCCACCACCGCGTGCTGCACCGTCCGCCGCTCGCGCGCCTGCGGCCCGAGCGTCGCCGCGAGTGTCCGGTAGTGCTCCGCCAGCTGCCCGGTGGCGTGCGCGCCCGCCCTCAGCATGTCCCGATCGATCGTACGGTAGTCGTACGACAACATGTCCGGGGCGTAGGACCGGGCGGCCGACAGGGCCTCCCTGGACGCCCTCTCGGCGGCCTGGACGCGGCGCAGGTCGAGCAGCAGCCACACGGCGGCGACGGCCAGCCCGGCGGCCATGAGGGCCGTCAGCGCCCGCAGCAGGCGCCTCACTGCACCAGCTCCGCCCGCGAGACCAGCCACAGGCCCGAGGCCCTCGTGACGTCCATGCGCCAGCGGAAGAAGCGCTCCTCCGGAGGGGCCTTCCTGCCGTCCTCCCAATGGATCACCGCATCGCCGACGATCAGCACCTGCGCCGTGTGCCGGTCGCCGTCGAGGGAGGCGAGCGCGGAGGCCCGCAGGACGCCCGTCTGGACGGCCTTGTTCTTCAGCGTGGCGGCCTTCAGGGCCGCCTGCCGGGCGGCGTACTGCGCCCTCTCCGGGCCCGTGGAGGTCGCCAGGGCGCGTTTGATGTCGTCGTCGATGCGGCGGTGGTCGATCGACATGAGGCTCACGGCGTGCGCCGCGGCGGCTTGTACGGCCATCTCGCGGTCCTGTGCCGCCGCGAGGGCCTCCGTACGGGCCCGGGCGAGACGGTCGACCGCGAGGGCCAGCACGGCCAGGAGGAGGACGAGCCCGACGGTCAGCGCGCGCCGCATCCTCGCACCTCCTGAGCACCCGGTCGTCTCGGCCCGTTCACGTCGCGCGGATCCTATTCCGCACGATAGATCAACGGGCCCGCCCTGCCCATAGGGTCTGGATTCCGTACGCGCCCGGGCATGCGAAAGGGGCGGTCCCATCCGGCACCTGGATGGACCCGCCCCTTCGGTGAAGCGTGTTACAAGACCGTCTTACTTGACGGTGACCGTGGCGCCGGCGCCCTCCAGGGCGGCCTTCGCCTTCTCGGCCTGCTCCTTGTTGACCTTGCCGTCGAAGACCGGCTTCGGAGCGCCGTCCACGAGGTCCTTGGCCTCCTTGAGGCCCAGGCTCGTCAGGGCGCGGATCTCCTTGATGACCTGGATCTTCTTGTCGCCGGCGGCCTCGAGGATGACGTCGAACTCGTCCTGCTCCTCGGCCTCCTCAGCGGCGCCACCAGCGCCACCGGCGGCCGGGGCGGCGGCGACGGCGACCGGAGCGGCGGCCTTGACGTCGAAGGTCTCCTCGAAGACCTTCACGAACTCGGACAGCTCAAGGAGGGTCATCTCCTTGAAGGTCTCGAGCAGCTCGTCGGTGCTGAGCTTCGCCATGATGTGTTCCTCCAGTGGATCTAGCAAAAAACGTGTAAAGGGACCGCGGTGCGCGCTTCCCCCGTCCGCTGCGCGGACCTACTCGCCGGCCTCTTCGCGCTTGGCGCGCAGAGCCTCGGCCAGTCGAGCCATCGTGGTGGGCAGCGCGGCGAAGGTGGCGGCAGCCTGGGACTGCTTGGCCTTCAGTGCGCCGGCCAGCTTCGCGAGGAGCACCTCGCGGGACTCAAGGTCGGCAAGCTTCGTGATCTCGTCGGGGGTCATCGACTTGCCGTCGACGACACCACCCTTGATCACCAGGAGGGGGTTGGCCTTGGCGAAGTCACGCAGACCCTTGGCCGCCTCCACGACGTCGCCCTTGACGAACGCGATGGCGGTCGGACCCTGGAACAGGTCGTCCAGAGAGGTGATCCCGGCGTTGTTGGCCGCGATCTTGGTAAGCGTGTTCTTCGCCACGGCGAACTTCGCATTCCCACCGAGAGAGACGCGCAGCTGCTTGAGCTGAGCGACGGTGAGACCGCGGTATTCGGTCAGAACGGCGGCGCTGGATCCCTCGAACTCACTCTTGAGCTCGGCGATCGCGACGCTCTTCTCCGCCTTCGCCATGGGCCTCCTTCCAGATGTGCCGCCGGCGAAGGCCCTCGGAAAACAGACAAGCCCCGGCGCAGGCGCACGGGGCTTGGACGGACGTCGAACGTCCTCAAGCTTCTCCACACCTACGCGGGCCGTCCACTCACGTGGATCCTTCGGTCACCGGGCTGCACGCCCGACGACGACCGGCGGTCTTTGGCAGGAGACAGACTACGTTGTCAACCGGCAGGACGCCAAATCAGCTTCCGGCGCCGGACGGCTGCTGCATCGCGTGCGGGAGCGTCTGCGGCAGCTCACCGACCTGGTCGGCGGCCGGCGCCTCGATCGAGACCGGCTCGTTGAACGACTTGAACATCGCCGTGGCCTTGAACGTACCGGCGTCCGGCTTGCCGCCGTTCAGCTCGACCTTGCGGGGCAGGCCCTGGGCGTCGATCCAGGCGTCGAACTTGACGTCCTTGGCGTTGGCGAGCTCGCCCTGCATGCGGCCGCGCTGGTCCTCGGGGAGCTGCTTGACCGCCTCGTCCACCGGGAACGAGCCCGAGTAGTGGGTCGTCTCCACCCCGCCGACCTGCTCGCTGCCCACCGACTTGACGTCCTTGGACGCCGTGAGCATGGCGGCGCTCGTCTTCAGGTCGAACTGCTGGGCCTGGGCGAGGTACTGGTCGATGTTCACGCCGGCCTGCGAGCCGAGCTGCTTCAGGTCGAGCCTGATCCACGGCTTGGTCGCGCCCACCAGGGTCTTGAGCATGTCGAGCTTCACGTACGCCACGTCGCCCTGGAGGATGACCCGCACGCCGCCGGGCACGCTCTGCCCGTTGAACGCCACCTGGCTGAGGTTGATGTCCGAGGCGATCTGCGGGGTCTTCTGGTAGAGCATCGTGCCCTGGACGACCCCTCCCTGACCGCCCTTGGCGTCGGTGACGTTCACCACGAGGTCCGCGGCATAGGTGTTGACGTCGCCGGCCTTCTGCGCGGTCTGCTGGATGACCTCGGCCGCCGAGAGCTGAACGTTCTGGAGAGACGGAGTCGCGGTCGTCCCGCATCCCGCGACCGTGATCGCGGCCACCGCCCCGGCGGCCACCAGTAGTCGTCGCATTGTTTCCATCCCTTCGGTGTCCCCCTTTACCTGCCCTTGACCTTATGCGCCTAACGCCATCAGCGCGCCGCTGCGGGGCAAACCCTCATGAGCCGTGCACAAAACCTCTACATTGCCCTTGTTTGCCTTCCGATAGTTAGGCTTCGTACTATCTGACGGCGAATCAAAGACGGCGGCGAAGGAGAGCCATGCGTACGCTGGTCAAGGACGTGCGGGTGTTCGACGGGGAGCGCACCATCCCCCGGGTGGACGTGCTCATCGAGGACGACCGGATCGCGGAGTGGGACGGAGGGCGGACCGACACCGAGATCGACGGCTCGGGCGGGACGCTGCTCCCCGGACTGCTCGACGCACACACGCACGTCTCCGACGGCATGCTCGCCCAGGCGCTGGCCTTCGGGGTGACCACCGAGCTCGACATGTTCTGCCTGCCGTCCAACCTCGCCAGACAGCGGCGGCTCGCGGCGGACCGCGACGACGTGGCCGACCTGCGCAGCTCGGGAGTGCTCGCGACCGCGCCGGGAGGACACCCCAGCCAGATCATGGCGGCCGAGGCGGCCGGGCTGGAGCACCTGGGCGATGCCGTCGGCCCCTTCGACACGATCGCGGCCGCGGGCGACGCCGAGGCGTTCGTCGAGGCGCGGCTGGCCGAGGGCGCCGACTACCTGAAGATCGTGATTGACGACGGCTCCACCGCCGGGCTGGACCTGCCCGTCCTGTCCCCCGGCGTCGCGGCCGCCCTGGTCGAGGCCGGGCACGCGGCGGGGCTCATGGCCGTGGCGCACATCGCCACCGCCCGGGAGGCCGCCATCGCCCTCGACGCGGGCGTCGACGCGCTCACCCACGTCTTCCACGACCTCGGGCCCGAGGATCCGTACGTGGCCGAACTGGCCGCGCGCATCGCCCGGCAGGGCGTCTTCGTGGTCAGCACGCTCGGCTACGTCGAAGTGATCACCGGGGGCGGGGGCGGCGCGGAGGTCTTCGAGGACGAGCGCATCGCGTCACGCCTGCCGGAGGGGACGTACGGGACCGCCCGGAGGAACCCTGGGGTGGTCCCGGTGCATCCGCGAGGCCTCGTCAACGCCCTCGGCGCGGCCCGGGCCCTCCACGCCGCAGGCGCGGCCGTGGTGGCGGGCACCGACGCCAACTTCCTCGCTCCGCCGCACGGCGTGAGCATGCACCGCGAACTGGCGCTGCTCACCGAGGCGGGCCTCACCTGCGAGGAGGCGCTCGCCGCGGCCACCGCCGTCCCCGCACGGCTGTTCGCGTTGCACGATCGGGGGCGGATCGCGCCGGGCCTGCGCGCGGACCTGCTGCTGGTGGACGGCGATCCGACTCGCGACATCACCGCCACGCGCGCCCTCCGCGAGGTCTGGCGCCGCGGCGTGCGGCAGAGCCGGGCCTGAGTACGGCCTACGCGAGGGCGGCCAGGAGGCCGCGCAGCAACCGATCGAGCGTCACGGCGTCCTCCGGGGCCAGCCCCGACGCGAGCCTGGCGAGGTTCGCCGCGTGGTCGGTGAGCGTCGCGTCGATGACCTCGCGCCCCTTCTCCGACAACGTGATCTTGAAGCTGCGCCGGTCGGCCGGATCGAGACTGCGCTCGACCAGTCCGGCGGCCTCCAGCCGGTCGAGCCGGCTGGTCATGCCGGCGCGCGACATCATCACCATGTCCGACAGCTCGGAGGGGATCAGCGTGTACGGCGGGCCGGAACGGCGCAGCGCGGCCAGCACGTCGAAGTCCCCCGAGCGCAGGCCATGCCGGTCGAGTACCTCCTCGACCCGGCCCTCGACCACCCGGGCCACCTGGGCGACGCGACCGAAGACCCCCATGGCCGACAGGTCCAGGTCGGGCCGCTCGCGCCGCCACTGGTCGAGGATGTGATCGACGGAATCCCTGCGCTCTTCGGTCACGCGCCGAGTTTATTCGCCGTCTGATTATCTCCAGACGCGCGGAAGCCCCCGCCCGGAAAGGGCGGGGGCTTCCGTCGTCGTTATCGGCCGAGGAAGGCTCAGGCCTCGATCTCGGCGGTCATCGCCCGCGTCACGTTCGGGTCGACCGGGATGCCCGGGCCCATGGACGTGGTGAAGGTGACCTTCTTGAGGTAACGGCCCTTGGCCGCCGACGGCTTGAGACGCAGCACCTCGTCCAGCGCCGCGGCGTAGTTCTCCACGAGCTGACGGTCGTCGAAGGACGCCTTGCCGATGATGAAGTGCAGGTTCGCGTGCCGGTCGACCCGGAACTCGATCTTTCCGCCCTTGATGTCGGTGACGGCCTTGGCCACGGCGGGCGTGACGGTGCCGGTCTTCGGGTTCGGCATGAGGCCGCGGGGGCCGAGCACGCGGCCCAGACGACCGACCTTGCCCATCATGTCCGGGGTGGCGACGACCGCGTCGAAGTCGAGACGGCCCTTGGAGACCTCGTCGATCAGCTCGTCGGAGCCGACAATGTCGGCGCCCGCCGCGCGGGCCTCCTCGGCACGGTCACCGGTCGCGAAGACCAGGACCCGGGCGGTCTTGCCGGTGCCGTGCGGGAGGTTGACGGTGCCGCGGACCATCTGGTCGGCCTTGCGCGGGTCGACGCCCAGCCGCAGGGCGACCTCGACGGTCGCGTCGAACTTCGTGGTCGCGGTCTTCTTGGCCAGCCGTACGCCGTCGAGCGGGCTGTACAGGGCCGCGCGGTCGACCTCGGCCGCCGCGTTCTTCCAGTTCTTGCTGCGCTTCACTTCATGCTCCTCGTGGAGATCGTGGTCCGGGCCTGCGCCAGCCCTCCCACTGCGTTTGATGAGGCGGAGAGTCAGTCGGCGATGGTGATGCCCATGGAGCGGGCGGTGCCGGCGATGATCTTCTCGGCGGCCTCGACGTCGTTCGCGTTGAGGTCCTGCATCTTGGTCTCGGCGATCTGGCGAAGCTGCTCGCGAGTCAGCTTGCCCACCTTGTCCTTGTGCGGGTTCGCGCTGCCCTTCTGCAGACCGGCGGCCTTCTTGATCAGCTCGGGCGCCGGCGGCGTCTTCGTGATGAAGGTGAAGGTGCGGTCTTCGAAGATGGTGATCTCGACGGGGATGATGTTGCCCCGCTGGGCCTCCGTCGCCGCGTTGTACTGCTTGACGAAGTCCATGATGTTGACGCCGTGCGGACCGAGCGCGGTACCGACCGGCGGCGCGGGGGTGGCCTGTCCAGCGGGAAGCTGGACCTTCACCAGTGCCGCGACTTTCTTCTTTGGAGGCATTTGTCCTTCTCCGGGTCCTTTGTCCTACAAAAGCCTCAGGCACGCCGAAGCAGGGCGTGCGTGAGGACGGCTATCGAGTCTACGCGAGACGGTCAGATCTTCGAGACCTGGTTGAACGACAGCTCAACCGGGGTCTCTCGACCGAAGATCGAGACGAGGACCTTGAGCTTCTGCGACTCGGCGCTGATCTCGCTGACCGTGGCCGGCAGCGTGGCGAACGGCCCGTCCATGACCGTGACGGACTCGCCGACCTCGAAGTCGACGGTCGCGGTGGTCGCCTTGGTCGCGGCCTTCTTGACTTCCTCGGAAGGCTCCGGGGCGAGCAGCTTGGCGACCTCGTCGAGGTTCAGCGGGCTCGGCTTGTTGGACAGGCCGACGAAGCCGGTCACACCGGGCGTGTTGCGCACCGCGGCCCAGGACTCGTCGGTCAGGTCCATCCGGACCAGAACGTAACCGGGAAGCACGCGCTCCTTGATCGGAGTCTTCTTGCCGCCCTTGAACTCCGTGATCGTGTGGGTCGGCACCTCGACCTGGAAGATGAAGTCCTCCATGTTGAGCGACCCGATACGGCTCTCGATGTTCTGCTTCACGCGGTTCTCGTAACCGGCGTACGAGTGGATGACGTACCACTCGCCGAACTGGCCGCGAAGCTGACGCTTGAACTCCTCGACCGGGTCGACATCCGGGAGGACGTCACCGTCCTCGTCGACCTCCGCGGCGGCCTCGGCCGAGTCTTCGCCGCCGTCACCGCCGTCTGAGTCGGCGACCGTGGTCTCCTCGGTCTCCTCGACCTCTGCTACGGCCTCGTCCTGCTCGGTGCCCCACTCGTCATGCTCGTCATGGGAGCGGTCGGCCGGCATCGGGGACTCGGACACGGGACTCTTCCTTCTTCGCTTGGTGTCTTGACGTGCTGCGACGTCTCGGGCGGGATCAGGATCCGCCGAAGAGCCAGAGCACTGCCTTACCCAGCAGCGTATCGATCCCGAACACGAGCCCAACCATGATCACAACGAAGACCAGGACAACTACGGTGTACGAGATCAGGTCATTGCGCCGGGGCCAGATGACCTTGCGCAGCTCGGCGACGACCTGCCGGTAGAACAGAGCGGGCGAGGTGCGCTTTGCCTTCTTCTCACTGGTCGGCTTGCCTGGCTTGCCAGCGGTTTCACCGCGGGTGTCGATCGCCACAGTCCTCACCTGATCCGTCGTGTCCGTCGCAGTTGCGGCGCGCTTTCACGCCATTGTTGCGCGGACCGCACTCCGCAGGGCACGAGGGACTCGAACCCCCAACCGCCGGTTTTGGAGACCGGTGCGCTACCAATTGCGCTAGTGCCCTAAGCCGTGCACCACGATACCCGAGAAACGCGTTGAAGCGTCCGCCGTGGCGTTCACGTGGCCCACTAGTCGGTGAAGTGTACGCGGGATTCACCACTCCGTCGAACCACATGGTCGCCGCACCGCCCGGAGGCGGCCCGGGTGCCGTTCCTGTGCGGTCTAAAGCTACCGTGCGAACCCGTCCGCATCCTGGATATGGAGACGAAACCGCGCGGCGCGTCTGGAACGATGGAGGCATGACCCGACCTCGCATCTCCGCGCGCATATCCGCGATCTCCGAGTCCGCGACTCTGGCCGTGGACGCCAAGGCCAAGGCGATGAAGGCGGCCGGTCGCCCGGTCATCGGCTTCGGCGCCGGCGAGCCCGACTTCCCCACGCCCGACTACATCGTCGAGGCCGCCGTCGAGGCATGCCGGAACCCCAGGTTCCACAAGTACACGCCGGCCGGGGGTCTGCCCGAGCTCAAGCAGGCGATCGCCGAAAAGACGTTGCGCGACAGCGGGTTCCAGGTCGAGGCCGCCCAGGTCCTGGTGACGAACGGCGGCAAGCAGGCGGTCTACGAGGCGTTCGCCACGCTGCTCGACCCCGGTGACGAGGTCCTGGTCGTGGCGCCCTACTGGACGACGTACCCGGAGGCGATCAAGCTCGCGGGCGGCGTCCAGGTCGACGTGGTCACCGACGAGACGACCGGCTACCTGGCCTCGGTCGAGCAGCTCGAGGAGAAGCTGACCGACCGCACCAAGGTCCTGCTTTTCGTCTCGCCGTCCAACCCGACGGGGGCCGTCTACTCCCCTGCCCAGGTCGAGGAGATCGGCCGCTGGGCACTGGACAAGGGCCTGTGGGTCGTGACCGACGAGATCTACGAGCACCTGGTCTACGGCGAGGCGGAGTTCTCCAGCATCGCCACCGCCGTGCCCGAGCTGCGCGACCGGGTCGTCGTGCTGAACGGCGTGGCCAAGACGTACGCCATGACCGGCTGGCGGGTGGGCTGGCTGATCGGCCCGTCCGACGTGGTCAAGGCGGCGACGAACCTGCAGTCCCACGCGACCTCGAACGTCTCCAACGTCGCCCAGGCCGCCGCGCTCGCGGCCGTCTCCGGCGACCTGTCGGCCGTCGCCCAGATGCGCGCGGCGTTCGACCGGCGCCGCCAGACCATGGTCCGGATGCTCAACGAGATCCCCGGTGTGGTCTGCCCCGAGCCGTTCGGCGCGTTCTACGCGTACCCGTCGATCAAGGCGCTGCTGGGCAAGGAGGTCCGCGGCAGGCGCCCGCAGACCTCGGCCGAGCTGGCCGAGCTCATCCTTGAGGAGGCCGAGGTCGCGCTGGTGCCCGGCGAGGCGTTCGGCACCCCGGGCTACTTCCGCCTGTCGTACGCGCTGGGCGACGACGACCTGGTCGAGGGCGTCAGCCGGGTGGCCAAGCTCCTGGCCGAGGCGCACTGAGCGTCATCGAGGCCACTGGGGCTTCGCGAACCTCGCACGAAGGCCCGGTCCCCACCACGTGGGACCGGGCCTTCGTCATGCCGATGACATCGGTCGCCCAGTTCGTCCCGCAGCCACCGCAGGTGCTTCGCGTCATCGTGGCGCGGGGTGGCGGCGGCCTTGACCTCGATCCCGATCACTCGTCCCATGCCGAGCTCCAGAACGATGTCGATCTCGTGCCGCCCCTGGTCCTGGCGCAGGTGATAGATGCGGGGCCGGCTGTCGCACACCGGTACCTCCGCGCGTAGTTGCTGGACCACGAAGGTGTCGAGCAACCGGCCGAGCAGATCGCCGTCGCGGAAGACCGCCTGTCCGTCCACCCGCAGAAGCGGGCATCCGCTGCGCCTCCGGAAAGCCGCTGCGCAACGCGAAGTCGATATAGCCGGCCAGATCGGGCGGCTGCGCCGGTCCAGGCACGCTACCAACTTGACCCAGCGCTCAGTATCAAGATGACCCAGCGCTCAGTACCAAGATGACCCAGGCGGCAGTACAAAGATGACCCACTGCGTCGCTGAGGTCGGCCCGGTACGGCCGGCGCCTCCGGGCCCACTGGGGCGCGGAGGCGCGGAACGGGGCGGGGTCACTTGCCGAGGGCGGCTCCTGCGGCGATCTTCTTGAGCTCCCTGTCGGCCGCCGCCTTGCCGATCTTGGCCGCGTAGTCAGGGCTGATCATGACCTCGACCCCGACGCCGGGAGCGAGGGTCCACACGATCGTCCGGGTGCCGCCGTCCAGGATCCGGTCGCCGCCCTCCGACAGGCTGACCAGGTAGGCCTTCCTGCCGCCGGCCTCGACCGGCTCGGCGCCCTGCGCGGCGTAGCCCTGCATGCGCTTGGCCAGCATGCTCGCCGCGTCCTTCCGGTAGACGATCATCTGGACGCTGTACATGCCGGGTTCGAGCCCGGGCTCCACCCAGCTCGTGGTGTAGCTCCGCTTGCCGAATCCGTCCTTTCCGGACCACTTGCCCCATTCGAGCCCCTCGGGCAGGTAGCCGACGTGCACGCCGCCGAGCGTCCGGCCGTCCCCCAGGTCGCCGAGGTCCTGGGGCATCCGCGGGTCCTGCGTGCCCTCCGTGTCGACGGGGGTCGGACCGGCCTTCGTGGCGATCGTGATCGTGACCGCCGCCCCGGCGGGAGCGGCCGTCCCCGGCTGCGGCATCTGGGCGAATACCGTCCCCACCGGGGCCTCGTCGGTGACGACCTTCGTGATCCTCACCGTGTAGCCGGCCTCCTTCAGGAGGGCGTTGACCTCCGCGGCGCTCTTGCCGACCACGTCGGGGACGACCCCTTCCGGCGTGGCGACCGTGTCGCCGGAGGAGGCCGCGGACGCGACCG
The DNA here is from genome assembly GCF_006874435.1 of Microbispora sp. KK1-11. NCBI lineage: Bacteria > Bacillati > Actinomycetota > Actinomycetes > Streptosporangiales > Streptosporangiaceae > Microbispora > Microbispora sp. KK1-11. The sequence continues at coordinate 12,941 of NZ_VIRJ01000042.1, forward strand.
GGACTTCGGGGCCGGTGGCGCCGGTCCCGGCGAGGCTGCCGACGGCCGGGGCGGTGTCGGGCCGGACGGTCAACGCCACGGGCACGCCCACGGCGACCGCCGCGGTGAGCACGGCCGCGCCCGCCGTACGAAACCTGACCACGTGGCGACGGCTGCGCCGCCGCACGCTCTGGCCCAGCGACGGCGACGCGTGCACGCCGGCGACCTGAGCGGCCATGGCATCCCTCAGCGCCTCTTCGACGTTCATGCGGACGCTCCTTCCAGGTTTTCCATGCGTGCGCGCACGCGTGCCAGACCGCGGGCGGCCTGGCTCTTGACGGTGCCGACCGAGCAGCCGAGCAGCGCCGCGGTCTCGGCCTCCGACAGGTCCTCCCAGTAGCGCAGGACCAGTACGGCCCGCATCCGGGCCGGCAGCTTCCTGAGTTCGGTGACGAGCACGTCCCGCAGGCCGAGGTCGGGCGACTCCACGGGCGTCTCCGGCGGCTGGGCGAAGGTGATCTCCTGAAGCACCTTGCGCCGCCTGGCCTTGCTGATCGCGCCGTTCACCACGACCCGGCGCGCGTACGCCTCGGGGTTGTCGTGCCGGATGCGCGGCCAGTGCCGGTAGACCTTCTCCAGCGCGTTCTGGACCATGTCCTCGGCGTCGGACGCCGAGGCTCCGCAGACCAGGATCGCGGTACGCAGGAGGGCGGTGCTGCGCGCGGCCAGGAACTCGTCGAAGGCCGCCTCGTCTTCTTCGGTCATGAGCTCCCCTTTCGTCCCTCCCCAACGCGCCAACCCTGCATCGGGTTGAGAGCGACATGCGGCAACATATGGAGATGGCACGTCCACTAGACACGCTCCCCAAGGCACATCTGCACCTGCACTTCACCGGCTCGATGCGGCATTCGACGCTGATCGAGCTCGCCCGGGAGCAGGGCGTCCACCTCCCCGACGCGCTGGTGGAGGACTGGCCGCCGAAACTGCGGGCGACCGACGAGCGCGGCTGGTTCCGGTTCCAGCGGTTGTACGACATCGCGCGGTCGGTGCTGCGCCGGCCCGAGGACGTCTACCGGCTGCTGCGCGAGGCCGCCGAGGACGAGGCCCGGGAGGGGTCGCGCTGGCTGGAGATCCAGGTCGACCCGTCCGGGTACGCCCAGCGCTTCGGCGGGCTGACCGAGACGCTCGAACTCGTCCTCGACGCGACGGAGAAGGCGGCCAGGCAGGCCGGGATCGGCATGGCGGTGATCGTGGCCGCCAACCGCATCCGGCACACGCTCGACGCGAGGACACTGGCCCGCCTGGCGGCCCGGTACGAGGGCAAGGGCGTGGTGGGCTTCGGCCTGTCCAACGACGAGCGGCGTGGCCGGGCCAGGGACTTCGAGCACGCCTTCCGGATCGCCAGGCATGCGGGGCTGCTCGCCGTGCCGCACGGCGGCGAACTGCTGGGCGCGGCGAGCGTCGCCGAATGCCTCGACGACCTGGGCGCCGACCGGATCGGCCACGGCGTGCGCGCGGCCGAGTCGCCCCGCCTGATGGAGCGGCTGGCCGACCGGCAGATCACCTGCGAGGTGTGCCCGCTGTCCAACGTGGGCCTCGGGGTGGCGGAACGGCCCGAGGACGTGCCGCTGCGGCGGCTGTTCGAGGCCGGGGTGCCGATCGCCCTCGGCGCCGACGACCCGCTGTTGTTCGGCGCCCGGCTGCTGCCGCAGTACGAGCTCGCGCGGGACGTCTACGGCTTCGGCGACGCGGAGATCGCCGAGCTCGCCCGGCAGTCGATCCGGTCGTCGACGGCGCCCGACGCGCTCAAGAAGGAGTTGCTGAGCGAGATCGACGCCTGGCTCGTCTCCCCCGAGTGAGTCTCCGGCTCATCGGACCGAGGAGGCGATCCGCACGGCCTCGGCGCGGTCCGGCCCCTCCAGCCGCAGCCCGACCAGCCTGTGCTGCCAGATGAGCGTCGGCCCGGCCACCCGCTCCTCGCGCGGCGCGCCGTCGCCCGCCGGCACGTACGACACGCCGTGAGGCCGCGGGATCCACCATCCGCCGACAAGGCCCACCTGCTCGGGGAACGGTCCTCCCAGTTCCTTGTGCCAGACGACGCCCAGCGTGCCGTCGAACTCGTCGAGCCGGACGCCCGGCCACAGGAGTGTCACCACCCGGCCACCGTCGGCGAGGCGTACGTCGGACGGCTCGCCGAGCGCGGACGGCACGGCGACGGGAAAACGGGCGGTCCGCCGCGCCTCCTCCAGCGTCACCCGGCGCTCGCCGGGCAACGGACTCGGCACTCCCGTGGGCAGCGGTCCTGCGCCGCCCACGTGGATCTCGACGCCCGCGAAGCGCAGCACCGACACCACCGCGGCCCGGCCCTGCGGAGTGGCCCCGAGCAGCACGGCCATCAGCACCGCCACCGCCGCTGCCGCGACGCGCGGCGACGGCCGCCATGCGGCCCGCCGCCGTGCCCTGTCGCCGGCCCCGCCGTGCTCGATGCGGGCGCGTACGGCACGCGCCACGTCGGCGGGAGGCGGCACGGGGGGCAGGGCCAGTTCCTCGCCGAGGGCCAGGAGCCGCGCCTCGACGTCCTCCGGTGCGATCGGATCGCTGTCATCCGAAGTGCTCACGGCCCACCTCCTCCCGCAGGCGCCGCAGGGCCCGGAACGTCCGCGACTTGACCGTGCCGAGCCGCACACCGAGGACCTCGGCCGTCTCCGCCTCGGACAACTGCAGGAAATACCGGCAGACCACGGCTTCGCGTTCCCCATCAGGCAGCGCGCGTACGGCCTCCAGCAGGCGGGTCCTGCCGTCGGCGTCCACGGCCGCGCCCTCCGGGTCCTCGGGATCCCCGGGTCCGTACGGCTCCCGCTCGCGCCCCAGCCGTACGGCGAGGTCGGAGCGGCGGCCACGCGACCGGGTGAGGTCGTGGGTCTCGTTGGCCACGATGCGCAGCAGCCAGGGGCGGAAGGACGCGCCCCGGCGGAAGCCCTTGAGGTGGCGGAACGCCTTGACGAACGCCTCCTGGACGACGTCCTCCGCCTCGTCGGCCGCCCCGAGCAGGCTCGCCGTACGGTGGGCGACCGCGCTGTATCGGGTGACCAGCGCCTCGTAGGCGTCAAGGTCACCGGCCAGGGCGCGGGTCACTGCCTCGTCGTCGTCCATATGGGGGGAATCGGGGGCGTCGGGACGGAGGTGAAGCCTACGATCAGGCGGGCATCACGTCCACAGCGCCGCCGAAAGAACAGTGCCGCCCGAAGCTCTCATCGGCGGCCCCTCCGGCGAAGCGGACGCCCGCCGATGGGGCGGGCACTACACTTTCCACGACCGTCAGCGTGCAGATCGAGGATCCTATGTCTGGGTATGACCGAGTAGTCCAGCCGGCGGCCGGGGACGAGGCTCTGGAGAACCACCTCGGCGGCGACGAGGCCAAGAACTACCGGCAGTACGAGTTCGACATGGTCGCGCCGCACGTCGGGCGGTCGCTCCTGGAGATCGGATCGGGTCTCGGGCACTTCGCCGAGCAGTTCCTGCCGCGCCTGGACCGGCTCGTGGTGAGCGACTTCGACCCCTATTGCGTGGAGCAACTGCGCAAGAGGTTCGCCGACCGCGAGGACGTGTCGGTGCTCCAGTTCGGCCTGCCGACCGAGATCCCCCTTGCCGACCCGGTCGACACCGTCGTGATGATGAACGTCCTGGAGCACATCGAGGAGGACGCCGAGGCGCTGCGGTCGCTGGCCAAGGTGACCGCTCCCGGTGGGCGGATCATCATCTGGGTGCCCGGTTACATGCAGCTCTACGGGGACTTCGACCGCAAGGTGGGGCACGTCACCCGCTACACCCCCGCCACGCTGCGTAAGACGGTCACCGACGCCGGCCTCGACGTGCAGGTGCTCAAGCCGATCAACTTCCTCGGCGGCATCGCCTGGTGGGCGGCCGTGCGGCGGGGTGGCGTGGGCTACCCCGACCCCCGGCTCGTCAAGATCTACGACCGCACGGTCGTGCCGCTGACCCGGCTCATCGAGCGCTTCGTCCGTCCGCCGTTCGGCCAGACCGTGTTCTGCGTGGCCCGCGTCCCGCGCTGACGCGAGTGCCGCGCGGAGCGGCCCCCCGGAGACCCGAATTGTGCGACAAATGCCTTCTACCTGCACAATGGGTCCCCCATGAGTGAAACCAGGATCCTCGTCGTCGAGGACGAGCCAAACATCCGGGACATCGTGGAAGTCGCCCTCAGGTTCCACGGCTTCCGGGTGACGGCCGTGGGCACGGGGGCCGCGGCGCTCGGCGAGGTGCTGAGGAACCAGCCCGACCTGGTCGTCCTCGACGTCATGCTGCCCGACATCGACGGCTTCGAGGTGTGCCGCCGGATCCGGGCCGACGGCGTGCACCCTCCCGTGATCTTCCTGACCGCCCGCGACGCGGTCGCCGACACCGTGCGCGGGCTGACCCTCGGCGGCGACGACTACGTCACCAAACCGTTCTCCGTCGAGGCGCTGGTCGCGCGGATCCGCGCCGTGCTGCGCCGTACGACCGTGCCGGAGGCGGCCGAGCGGGCGCACGGGCCGATCCTCCAGGTCGCCGATCTGGAGCTCGACGAGGCGCGCTGGGAGGTGCGGCGCGGCGGCGTCCCTGTGGAGCTGTCGCCGACCGAGTTCCGCCTGCTGGCCTTCCTGATGGCCAACGCCGGCCTGGTGCTGACCAAGCGGCGCCTGCTCGAGGAGGTCTGGGGTTACGGCGGGAGTTCGCAGGTGCTGGAGACCTACATCTCCTACCTGCGCCGCAAGCTCGACCCGCTCGGCCCGCCACTGATCCACACCCAGCGCGGCATCGGATACTCCCTGCGCCCGCCCCAGGACATGTGACGGACCGGTGATGTCGCTCAGGACGCGTCTGCTCGCCGGGCTGCTCGGGGTGAGCGCGGTCCTGCTGGTCGTGTTCTCCCTCGTCAGCGTCGTCGTCCTGCGCGGTCACCTGCGTACGCGGCTGGAGGGGCAGGTGGTGGCGGCGACCGTCACCGCGGCGCGCCGGGTGGTCGAGGGGGACCCCCTCGCGCAGGCGCTGACCGGCTCGACCTACGCCCTCGCGGTCTACAACCTCAGCGAGCAGCACGCCCACCTGGTCAGCGGCGACGCGGACGAGGCCGCGGCCGTGCCCGGCCTGACCGAGGCACTGGGCAAGGACAGGCTGCTGGCGTACGCGGCGCAGGGCCGCACCTTCGACCTCGACCCCAGCGGCGGCCACGAGCTGATCGCGGCCGCGGCGATGTCGCCGAGCGGTCTGCGGCTGATGGTCATCGCGGTGCCCCTGGACGCGGTGGACGACCCGGTGCGCCACCTGCTGATCAGCGAACTGGCGACCGGCGGGGCGCTGATCCTGCTGCTGGCCGCGGGCGGCCGGCTGCTGATCGCCGGCGGTCTGGCGCCGCTCGGCAAGATGGCGAGCACCGCCCACCTCGTGGCCGAGCGCGTCGACCTGTCGGCCCGGATGCCCGAGGGGCCGTCGGAGGTCGGCAGGCTCGGCGCCGCGATCAACCTCATGCTCGACAGGATCGCCGGCGCCTTCCGCGACCGCCAGGCGTCGGAGGACCGCGTGCGCCGCTTCGCCGCCGACGCCTCCCACGAGCTGCGCACCCCGCTGTCGACCATCTCCGGGTATGCGGAGCTGTACCGGGCCGGGGCGATCCCGCCCGAGGACCTGCCCAAGATCATGGGGCGGATCGAGGCCGAGGCCGACCGCATGGGCCGCCTGGTGGGCGAGATGCTGGAGCTCGCGCGGCTCGACCGGGGCACCGCGCTCGCGCTCGACGAGACCGACCTGGCCGAGATGGCCCGCGAGGTGGCCGCCGACTCGGCCGCCCTCGACCCCGCGCACCCCGTCACGGTGGAGGCGCCGCCGTCGCTGGTCGCGACCGTGGACGAGGCCAGGGTCCGCCAGGTGCTCGTCAACCTGCTCGGCAACGTGCGGGCGCACACCCCCGAGGGCACCCGGGCCGCCGTACGGCTGCTGCGTGCCCTGGAGTCGGTGACGATCGAGGTGCGTGACACCGGGCCGGGGATGAGCCCGGAGCAGGCCGAACGCGCCTTCGACCGCTTCCAGCGCGGAGAGGACCACCTGTCCGGCGGGGCGGGGCTCGGCCTGTCGATCGTGAAGGCCATCGTGGAGGCGCACGGCGGCCGGTGCCGCATCGTTTCCTCCCCCGGTGAAGGGACGGCCGTACACATCGCGCTTCCCGCGATGCAAGAGGCTACTGGCGGGTAGTTAACGAGGACAGCTCGTTTCACCGCCGAGGAGGTCGATGATGACGACCGATTACGCCAAGGCCAGAGAGGTGGCCGAGCAGGCGCGCGAGACGGAGTGGACCCGCCCGAGCTTCGGCAGGCAGCTCTTCCTCGGGGACTTCCGGCTGGACCTCGTGCATCCCGCCCCCCGCCTCACCGAGGAGGAGATCAAGAAGGGAGACGACTTCCTGCGCGCGCTGCGGGCGTTCCTGCAGGAGAAGGTCGATCCCGCGCTCATCGAGCGCACCGCCGTGATCCCGGACGAGGTGATCAAGGGCCTGGCGGCGATCGGTGCCTTCGGCATGACCACCGAGGAGGAGTACGGCGGGCTGGGGCTGAGCCACCTGTACTACTGCCGCGCGCTCGCACTCGTGACCTCGTGCTCCCCCGCACTCAGCGCGCTGCTGTCGGCCCACCAGTCCATCGGGGTTCCGCAGCCGCTGCGGCTGTTCGGCACTCCCGAGCAGAAGCGCCGCTTCCTGCCCCGCTGCGCCCGGGGCGAGATCTCCGCCTTCCTGCTGACCGAGCCGGACGTCGGATCCGACCCCGCCCGGCTGTCGACGACCGCCGTCCGCGACGGCGACGCGTACGTGATCAACGGCGTGAAGCTGTGGACGACCAACGGCGTCGTGGCCGACCTGCTGGTCGTGATGGCCCGGACCGGTGCCAAGATCTCGGCCTTCGTGGTCGAGGCCGACTCCCCGGGCATCACCGTCGAGCACCGCAACCAGTTCATGGGCCTGCGCGGCATCGAGAACGGCGTCACGCGCTTCCACCAGGTGCGTGTGCCGGTGGAGAACCTGATCGGCCGCGAGGGCCAGGGCCTGAAGATCGCTTTGACCACGCTCAACACCGGGCGCCTCTCCCTTCCTGCCACCTGCGTCGGCGCGGCGAAGTGGGCAACGAAGATCGCCCGCGAGTGGGGGTGCGAGCGGGTCCAGTGGGGCAGGCCGGTCGGCCGGCACGAGGCCATCGCCCGCAAGGTCGCCTTCATCGCCGCCACCGCGTACGCGCTGGAGTCGGTGGTGGACCTGTCCAGCCGGATGGCCGACGATGAGCGCAACGACATCCGCATCGAGGCCGCGCTCGCCAAGCTGTACAGCACGGAGATGGCCTGGAAGCTGATGGACGAGCTGGTGCAGATGAGGGGCGGGCGCGGCTACGAGACCGCCGAGTCGCTGCACGCCCGCGGCGAGCGCGGCGTGCCCGCCGAGCAGATGCTGCGCGACCTGCGGATCAACCGCATCTTCGAGGGCTCGACCGAGATCATGCACCTGCTCATCGCCCGCGAGGCGGTGGACGCCCACCTGTCGGTCGCGGGCGAGCTCGTCGATCCGAAGGCCGGCCTGCGGGCCAAGGGGCGGGCGGCCACCCGGGCCGGCGCCTTCTATGCCAGGTGGCTGCCGAGCCTGGTGACCGGGCCCGGCCAGGTGCCCACGTCGTACGCCGAGTTCGGCCCGCTGGCCCAGCACCTGCGGTATGTCGAGCGGACCAGCCGCAAGCTCGCCAGGTCGACGTTCTACGGCATGTCGCGCTGGCAGGCGCGGCTGGAGCACAAGCAGGGGTTCCTGTCGCGGATCGTGGACATCGGCGCCGAGCTGTTCGCCATCACCGCGGTCTGCGTGCGCGCCCAGGAGGACTCCGCCGAGTTCGGGCGCAAGCCGTACGAGCTGGCCGACACCTTCTGCCACCAGGCCAGGCAGCGGGCCGAGGCGCTGTTCGACCGGCTGTGGGACAACACCGACGCCAAGGACGTACGGCTGGCCCGGCGGGTGCTCGACGGGCGTTACACGTTCATGGAGGACGGGATCGTCGACCCGTCGCTGGAGGGCCCGTGGATCGCCCCCCAGCGCACCGGGCTGTCCATGTTCGATGACGTCCACCGGCGCATCGGCTGAACGCCGAGGCCCCGCCCCGCGCGAGCACGGGGCGGGGCCGTGGTCCGAGGGGACGGCGACGGCGGTGATGACGAGCACGGCGATACGCTTCGGCGGCGCGAAAAACCCTTTGTACCGGGATACGGCGGCTTGTTAGGGTCACCGGCATGTGGATTCTGTACGGCGACCGCTGATCAGCCCTCTGAGCGCTGATCCGCTCAGCTTTCCGGCCCTGTCCATCCGACGCGGCAGCTGAGTGACGGCACCTCGGTGCCGCGTTCCCGACGTACAAGGAGATCCCGTATGCGTACTCGCGCGTCCAGCAAGAGCGGCAAGCAGCAGAACCCGCGCACGCCGCAGCCCCAGCGTTCCTTCCCGCCGCCGCGCCAGATCCCGGCGCCGCCCATGCGGCCGGTGCGGCAGCCGCGGCGGCTGCCGAGAGCCAAGTAAGCCGGCTTCGCGACGAAGAAAGGGCGCCCCGGGTGATCCGGGGCGCCCTTTCATGCGGAAACGGTCAGAGGCGCTCGATGATCGTGACGTTGGCCTGGCCGCCGCCCTCGCACATCGTCTGCAGGCCGTACCGCCCACCGGTGCGCTCGAGCTCGTGCAGGAGCTTGGTCATGAGGATCGCGCCGGTGCCGCCCAGCGGGTGACCCAGCGCGATGGCGCCGCCGTTGGGGTTGGTCCGCGCCGGGTCGGCCCCGATCTCCTTGAGCCAGGCCAGCGGCACCGGGGCGAACGCCTCGTTGATCTCGATGACGTCGATGTCCCCGATCGCGAGCCCCGCCTTGGCCAGCGCCTTGCGGGTGGCCGGGATCGGCGCCGTGAGCATGTAGACCGGGTCGTCGCCCGTCAGCGCGAGCGTGACGATGCGGGCGCGCGGGACCAGCCCGTGCTCGCGCACCGCCTGCTCCGAGGCGATGAGCAGCGCCCCGGAGCCGTCGGAGATCTGCGAGGAGGTGGCCGCGGTGATCCGGCCGCCCTCGCGCAGGGTCTTCAGCTCGGCCATCTTCTCCAGCGTGGTGTCAGGCCGCGGGCCCTCGTCGTCGGTCACGCCGTCGACCGGGGCGATCTGGTCCTTGAAGTGGCCGTTGGCGATCGCCTTCGCGGCCCGCTGGTGGCTCTCGTAGGCGTAGCGCTCCAGCTCGTCCCGCTCCAGGCCCCACTTCTCGCACATCAGCTCCGCGCCGCGGAACTGGGAGATCTCCTGCTTGCCGTACCGCTCGACCCACTTGTCGCCGAACGGGAACGGCATGCCCTTCTCCAGCGCCGCCGTGATGCTCGACCCCATCGGGACGATGGACATCGACTCGACGCCGGCCGCCACCACCAGGTCCTGCGTGCCCGACAGCACTCCCTGCGCGGCGAAGTGGATGGCCTGTTGCGACGAGCCGCACTGCCGGTCGATCGTGACCCCGGCCACGGTCTCCGGGAGGCCCGCGCTGAGCCACGCGTTGCGCGCGATGTCCATGGACTGCGGGCCGAACTGCATGACGCAGCCCATGATCACGTCGTCCACGGCGGCGGGGTCGACGCCGGTGCGCTCCACGAGCGCGGAGAGAGTGTGGGCGGCCAGGTCGACCGGGTGGACCGTGGAGAGCCCGCCCTTCTTCTTGCCGACCGGCGTGCGGACCGCCCCGACGATGTACGCCTCTGCCACAGTGCCTCCATAGGAAACCGAGCAATGTTCGGTTAGTGAGAGGTTACATCAGAACTTTCGTCGGGGGAGGCGACGATACGGGCATGTTCAGGCATAACCTCCCGGAAGCACATCGGCGGGCTCGGCGAGCTGGAAACCCCGGCTGTCGGCCGCGATCCCCCGGAGCCCGTCCGCGAGCGCGAGCGCCACGGCCGCCCGCGCGAGCAGCGCCCCCTGCGCCTCGCCCTCGTCCTCCGCGTCGTTCCGGCTCGTCGCGTCCTCCATATCGGAGCCGGCGTCCGTGCCCGAGCCGGCGTCTTCCGTGTCGGAGCCGCCATCCGGCGGACCCGGGGCCGCGTCCGCGCTCGTCACGTCTTCCGCCCGGCCGCCGGCCGCATCTCCGGAGGCCGCACGGGCGAGCTCGGCGTCCTCGCCTCCGCTCTCCTCCGTACGTGCGACCGGGGAGACCCGAGCGATCGCGATCTCCGTGAGGTACGGCCAGCGGGTCTGGGCGGCGGGCGGCATACGGTGCCCCTCCTCGACCGTGACCACAAAGTCTGCGCCCACGTAGACGTCGGCCACCCTGCCACGGCGGACGGGGACGTGGACGACGCCGTCGACGAGTTCCCCTTCTGGCCACTGTTCGGTGTCCACGGCCTCGACGAGGCCCAGCAGCCCGCCCAGGATCGGCAGGATCTCCTCGGGCTCCGGCACGGCCGGCAGGTAGACCAGCGGGTCTCCGCCGTCCTCCGCCGGATCGAGCGGCTCGCCCTGGCAGAGCGACCAGCCGCCCAGGCGGTACGCGATGCCCTCGGCCAGGCTCTTGTCGAAGAAGTCCACCGGCAGCGGGCCCTCGGCGGCGATCCGGCAGGCCCACAGCCTGTCCTCGTCGGGCACGCCGAGCTTGGCGAGGACGTCTCCGGTCAGTTCGACGGGCGGCTGGATGCGCGACCCGCCCGCGAGGATGTCGTCGCCGTCGGTTCTCGCCTCGGGATCGGCGAGTTGTGCGACCGCCAGCAATGTCTTCGGGTCCGGCCGGACGGGCAGCAGCGCCGTGGGTCCCGTGCGCAGCCGACCGGGCAGCAGGAGTTTCGAGAACCAGCCCACAGGCCCTCCTCATGATCGGTCGAAGAGACCATAGCCCCGACGGCCGCCGGCCACGAGTCCTTCCGGCGAGGTGCCCGGCTCAGGACTTCGTTTTCGCCAGACGCGTTCCGGTCATCGTGGCGTAGACGATGACGTTGTCGAAGTAGTGACCGGTCGAATAGTTGTATTTGCCGCCGCAGGTGATCAGCCTGAGCTCGGCGTTGTCGGCGTGCCCGTACACCCGGTTGGTGGGGAACGTCTGCTTGTTCGCCTGCTCTATACCGCCCACCGTGAAGATGGCCACGGTCCCGTCGAGGCGGTACACCTCGATCTTGTCGCCGTACGCCAGTTCGTGCAGGCGGGTGAAGACGGCGCTGCGCGAGGTGGTGTCCTTGTGGCCGAGCATGACCGCCGGGCCCGACTCACCCGCCGTCGGGCCTCCGCGATACCAGCCGACCAGGTTCGGGTTGCTGATCGGGGGCGTCTGGATCGCACCGGAGCGGTCGAGACCGACGGACTTGATCGGGGCGTTCACGCCGATCTTGGGAATGACCAGGCGCTTGGGCGTGGACGGCTGCATCGCCGGAGCCGCCGGAATGTTCGGAACCGGCGGAGGCGCGGTGGCGACCGCCTGCGTCAGCGGCTGCCCGGCGCCGCCCGGCCCCACGGAGGGGGCGAGCCCGTTCTGCGGCGCCGCGAGCTTCACCGTCGAACGGGTCGGCACGGCGTACTCGTCGGGGTTGTTCACCATGATCACTACGCCCACGATCACGACGACCAAGCCCAGGATGGCCGCCGTGATCAGCACCCGCCTGATGGCCTCCGCGCCGTCGCCGGGAGGCTTCTCCTCCGGTGGCTGCGGCGGGGGCACCGGCTGCACATGCTGCATCTGGGGCAGCATGACCGGCTGGAAGACCGGCTGGCCGTAAACCGGCTGCGGGTAGCCCTGCCCGCCCGGCCCGAGAGGCACGCCGTACGGCTGGCCCGGCGGGTACTGTCCAGGTGGCGGGGTGGTCATGGCGCGTCCTACTGCCTCACCGGGCGGCGCCGGGCCCGGAGCACGAGTCCGCCGGCCCCCGCCGCCAGCATGAGCGCGGTGCCGGTGAGGACGAAGAGGCGGGCGTCGGGGCCCGCATCGCCTCCACCGCCGGTGGCCGCGCCACCCCCGGGAGTGTTCTCGACCTGGGAGGACTTCGTCTTCTTCGTCTTGGCCGGCGTGGGCGACGCGAAGACCGTCTCGTACACCGTCCTGGTGTTACGCGGCGTGGGCGAGGCGCTCGCGGAGGCACTGGGGCTGGCGCTGGCGCTGGCACTCGCGCTCGGGGACGCCGAGGCGCTCGTCACCGGAATCGTCGCCACGGCCGGCAGAGTGCTGCCCGTCGTGGCGACCACGCAGTTGTAGAGCGTGGTGGGTGTCGTGGTCGTGCCCGTGCCGGCGGGCGCGATCATGCCGATCTTGAAGTCCTTCGCCGTCAGCACGACGGAGGTGGCTCCGGTCGACGGCGTGACGGTCAGCGTGGCCGTGGGGAGCGTCGGCATCGCCCCTCCCGCCGCGACGGACGCGGTCAACGCCGCACCGGTAGGCGAGGGTGTGGACACGCCCGCGGTCATGCCCGCCGGCAGCGCCGACGCCGAGACGACGGGCTGCAACTCCATCGCCGCACCACTCGCGATCGCCACCGGCGCGGTGAACGCCGCCCCGGTGGTGACCGGCGCGATGCTCAGGGTCGCGGTGTACTGGGTGCCGCTCACCGCCGAGGTGCTCGCGGTCAGCGTCACGGTGAAATCGTGCGTGACGCCGGTGCCGCCCGTGCCCGGAGTGCAGGTGTACGTCACGGTCTTCGTGTCGGCTCGCGCGCCGAGCGCGCTCAGGCCCAGGAGAAGGCCCGCGCTGACCACTCCGGCCGCGGCGGCCCTTCCGGCGACACGGCCCCGCGCCTTTGACTTCAGCACTGACTTCTCTCCACTTCGATGCTCGCAGTCAACAGGCGTACCAGCATTCCAGCATACGGTCACAGTCAGGTAGAGATCATACGGACAAAAACCCCAAGACCGCCTCCACTTGCTCAAAGTTTCTCGCGTTCTGGACATGTCCGCCTCAGCCGGACGCTAGTGCCTGCCGTACGAGCCGGGGTTCGGACCGAAGCGCCGCAGCAGGAGCCCTCCGGCCGCCGCCGCGGCCATCAGCGCCAGACCGGTGAGCACGACGAGCCGGGCGTCCGGTCCCGCGTCGCCCCCGGCCCCGGTCTGCGCGCCGCCGAGCGGCGTCGTCTTGATCTGCTTGGTCGTCGTGCGGGAGACCGTCGCGGTCGCCGTGACCGTGGTGGTCGCCGTGGTCCTCGTGGTCGGGGTCGTCGACGCTCCGGCGCTGGGAGTGGGCGAGCTGCTCGTGTTGCCGCCCGCGTCGTCGCTGTCGGTCGGGCTCGGCGACGGGGAGGGCGAAGCGGACGGTGAGGGGGACGGCGAGGTGGACGAGGAGGCGGCGACGGTGAGCGCGAGCGACGCCCGGGTCGCGGACTGCGGCAGCGTGCACGTGTAGAGCGCCTCGCCCGAGCCGGTGGTGTCCCCCGCCGGTCGCAGCTTCAGCGTGAAGTCCCCCGCCGCGACTCCGACCGTGCCCACCGCCGTCGGTGTCAGCGTGACGAGCAGTTCGGGGATCGGCGTCAGCGTGGCCGACGGCGAGAGAGACGACGGAAGCACCGTGGAGGCGGACGGGCTCAGCGTGATGGCCGCAGGACTCTCCTCCCCCGTGCCGGTCTCGGTGTCGTCCGTGGTCGAGCCCGTGTCCTCGTTGGAGGGAGTCGCGCCGGCGGAGGGTGACGCACTCGCGGAGGGGGTCGGGGAGGTGTCCGTCGCCACCTGGGACTCCGCGCCGCCGGCGGATTCCGTGTCGTTCGTGCCGTCCGATGACGGCGAGGCCGAAGGGGAGGGGGTGGCCGATGCGGAAGGCGACGCAGACGGAGAGGGCGTGGGGGTCGGCGATGGGCTGGGAGTGGCGGATTCGCTCACGACGGGAGCGCCGGTCACCTCCACCAGGCCCTGGGCGACCATGACGTCGTTCGCCGCGATGCCCGTCGCCGGTGCCACCATCGCGCTCTGGCCGCTCGACGGCGACGCGGGAGCGATCCGCCAGGTCACGGTCGCCGTGCTGCTCACCACCGGGTCGTCGGGCGTGACCAGGGTCACGTTCACGGGGTAGGTCGCGGCGGTGCCGCCGGCCGGAGTGCAGGAATACGGCACGGTCGTGGTTTTGGTCGCCGCGAGCACGGGCCACGTCATCAGGACTAGCGCGGCCGTCGCTCCCGCCGCCGACCGGGCCGCGATGCGACGCCTGGCACTCCTGCGCCGGGCACTGAGGTCGGGCACGACGTCTCTCCTGCCACCACAGTCACGGACAAAGCAGCGAACAGTTTCCCAGGAGTTGACCGCCGGCATAACCGGCGGGCCCCGTATGTCAGGAAATTCTCAGGGAACCTTCATCGCCCTCCCACGGTAGGGAGGGTGGAGGTATTGATATGAGACGACTGTTCGTGGCCCTCGCGGCGATGGCCGCGATCCTCGCGCCGGCCCTGCCCGCTCACGCGCGGGCCGGCTTCTGGGCCGTGACCGAACTCGACCCGATTCCCGCCGAGGTGCGGCCCGATGTCTCCTACACGGTGGGCTTCTGGGTGCTCCAGCACGGCACCCATCCGTACGAGGGGCCCGGCGGGCTCGATCCGGTCGGCCTGCGTCTGACCGGGGAGGACGGCACGACGCTGACGTTCGACGGGACGCCGCTGCCGGAACCCGCCCACTACGCCGCGTCCGTCGAGGTGCCGGCCGGACGGTGGCGGGTGCAGGGACTGCAGGGCATGTTCGCGCCGTACGAGATCGGCACGCTCACGGTGCCGGGCGGGCTGAAGGCGGCTCCGCCACAGTTCCCGGTGTCCGCCGGCACCGAGGTCATGGATTATTGGGGGCCCGTGAAGCCGCCCGGGTTCCCCTGGAAGGCGGCGTCCGTCATCCCCAACCGCCTTCCCGCCGCGACGCCCGCCGCGTCCGCGCAGCCGGCCCGGGCCACCGAACCGGCCCGCGCCACCCAGCCGGCCCAGGTCTCCGCGGCCGTCGGTGATTCCTCGCCGTGGCGTCAGCCGTACGCGCTGCTGGCCGTCGCGGTGGCGGCGGTGGCGGGCACGCTGCTGGTCCAGCGCGCGGCTCGGACGGCCATGCGGCGCAGGCCGCACGATCCGCCCGAGCGCGAGGCGCGAGAGGGCGAAGAGGTGATCAGCACGGGCTGATCACCTCGCGATCACTTGCCCTTGGTCTGGGTCAGCGTCGCGTAGACGATGATGTTGTCGGTGTAGTGGTGCTGTTTGGCGTTGTAGACCCCGCCGCAGGTGATCAGCCGCAGCGACGATGTGATCGTGTTGCTGTAGACCCGCTTGGTCGGGAACGTCGACTTGCTGACCTGCTCGATCCCGTCCACGGTGAAGATCGCCATCTTGCCGTCCGCACGGAGAACGGCGATCTTGTTGCCGCGCTTGAGCTCGCGCAGGCGGCTGAAGACGGCGGCGCCCTTGCGGGTGTTCACGTGCCCGAGGATGATCGCCGGCCCCTGGTCACCGGGGGCCGGTCCGAAGCGGTACCAGCCGGTGAGGCTGGGCTTGCTCAGCGGGGGCGTCTGGATGACGCCGGCCTTGTCCACGCCCACCGAGCCCACCGCGGCCTTCACGCCGATCGCCGGAATGCTGATCTTGAGCGGCCTGCCGGTGACCTTCTTGGTCGTCGTCGTCTTCTTCGCGCCGGACGACGAGGACGACAGCGGCTTCGAGGACGACGAGGCCACGCTCGTGAGGGTCAGCGGCGCGATCGGCTGCATCGCGGGAGCCGGCGGCGGCGCGGTCGGGTCCGCCGCCGTGAGCGGCACACCGGGCCCGCCCGGGCCGACGGTCGGCGGCAGGAAGGCCACGCTGCCCGCGTCCTGGACGTTCACCGCACCCGGGACCGGCCCGCCCTCCGCGGAGTCCGAGGGGCTCAGCACGGCGAGCATCCCGGCCATCACCGCCGCGATGCCGCCGAACGACCCGGCCACGAGCAGGCCCGCGAGGACCGGCTGGGGCAGCGGCTTGCGCGTCTTCTTGGCGTCGGCGCCCGTGCTGCCCTGCTCGGGAGCCCCGCCGTCAGGAGTGTCGTTCATCGTCATCCTCCTCAGCTCCGCTCGCCCGAGTGCGCCGCCCTGCGCCGGAGCATCGCCACACCGCTGAGCATGCCGATCATCAACAACGCGCCGCCCGAGCCGATCAGCAGCATGCCCGAGGACGACACGCGCTCCGGAGCCTCACCGGTCTGCGCACCGCCCTGCGGGGTGATCGCCACCTGCGCCACGCTCGGCGTCGCGGTCAGTGTCACCGTCCTCGTCGCCGTCGGCGACGGGCTGCCCTGCGTCACCACCGCTGTCACGACGTAGTTCTGCGTCTGCGCCGCAGCCGGCGACGGACTGGCCGACGGAGAAGCCGAAGCCGAAGGCGAGGGCGAGGGTGAAGGCGACTGATTACCGCCGCTCGGCGACGGGGAAGGGGTGGGCGACGCGCTCGGTGAGACGCTCCCGGAAGGGCTGGCCGAGCTGTCCGGAGAAGGCGAGCTGTCCGGCGACGGGCTGGCCGGGTTGTCGTCACCGCCTCCGATCTCCACCTGGATGGCACCCGGTGCGTTGGCGAGGGTGCACTCGGCGCGGTACTCCTTCGGCGGATTGACCAGATCACGCGTGATCACACGGAAGGCGTCGAGCTGGCCCAGCTTGGCGTCCTCGACGTTCTTGATTGTGATCGTGTGCTGTTCATACTTCAGACCGTGGAACTTCCACAGGGTCTGGCCGCCCTTGTGGGCATCGTTCACGAGAGTGCCGTCGGCGTTTCGCGACGGGTCCACCCGCGGCGGAGTCGCCGCCTGGCCGTCGATGGCGATCTCTATCGGCCCCGCGTCCCGGTCCTTCTGCGCGACGTATTCGATGCCGGTGCCCTTGAAGGTGTAGGACGCCCAGGCGTCTTTGACCGTGGTCCGATGCAGATCCAGGTGATAGTCGTGGTCCTCGAACGGGAGCCCGTCGTGGTCCTCCCAGCCGCCGCTGTAGGTGATGGCGGGATCGTCGTCGTTGACCATGACCTCCGAGGCCGCCGGCCGGAAATCGACGAACAACGTGTTGCCTGGCCGGACCGTGACAGTGCCTGCGCGGTCGGTATGGCCGAAGTCCGAGATGCCGACGGGCAGATTGAGCGGGGTGCCCTTGTCCATTGGCCCCGACTGATCCACAGTCCCCTTCGGCTGAAGCTGCCCGATCCAGCTGCCGCTGATGTTGGCCCGGCCGGTCACATCGATCCGACCACCGTTGGGCATGTAAGCGGGCGATCCGAGGCGCGTCGCGTCCTTGTAGTTCAGTTTCCACTCGACGTTGAGCGGGTCGCCGACGTTGAGCGTCGTCGGGACGGTGAGCCTCGTCCGGAGGTTCACGGTCCCGGAGCCCGTTCCGGCGATGCCGCCGTTGCAGGCGTAGTCGACGACGAGTGTGGCGGTGGCGGCGCCCGCTGTCGACGACGGGGTGACGACCATCGCCGTACCGGCCAGGCCGAGGGCCAAGGCGGCCATGGTCCTAGGAAGACCAGATTTCCACCGAATCACCGCATACTCCGATCACAGGTCCGCCCTGGCGGGCCTATAGCAAACCGAAGGTAGATCTTAGGGGCAACCGAAGCGGTCAAAGGGGTCATTATCACGATGGTTTCGGAGTTGTGACACTCCGTACAACGTGACGCCGATCGACCAGCGGAGGACCAGAATCGTATTCTGGTGCGGCCAACAGATTCTGAGCCGGAAGGCGTACCCGATGCGGCGAGACCTCTTCGACGAGGAGCACGACCTCTTCCGCGAGACCGTCCGTGAGTTCATGGCCCGCGAGGTCGTCCCCCACCACGCGCAGTGGGAGAAGGACGGCATCGTCCCCCGCGAGGTGTGGAAGAAGGCGGGCGAGCTGGGCATGTTCGGCTTCTCGGTGCCGGAGGAGTACGGCGGCTCGGGGATCACCGACTTCCGCTACAACATGGTGATCGTCGAGGAGATCATCCGCGTCGGCGCCAGCGGCCTGGGATTCGGCCTGCACAACGACATCATGGCGCCGTACATGGTCGATCTGACCAACGACGAGCAGAAGCAGCGCTGGCTGCCCGGCTTCGCGTCCGGCGAGCTGATCACGGCCATCGGGATGACCGAGCCGGGAGCCGGCAGCGACCTGCAGGGCATCCGCACCACCGCCGTCCGAGAGGGCGACCACTACGTGGTGAACGGGCAGAAGACCTTCATCACCAACGGCATCAACTCCGACCTCGTCGTCGTCGTGACCAAGACCGACCCCTCGGCGGGCGCGCGCGGCACCTCGCTGCTGGTGGTGGAGCGCGGCATGGAGGGCTTCACCCGCGGCCGCAACCTGGAGAAGGTCGGCATGCACGCGCAGGACACCGCCGAGTTGTTCTTCGAGAACGTCCGGGTGCCGGTGGCCAATCTCCTGGGCGACGAGGAGGGCCAGGGCTTCTTCCAGCTCATGAACAACCTGCCGCAGGAGCGGCTGTCGATCGCGGTGGCGGCCGTGGCCGCGGCCGAGACGGTGCTGGAGGAGACGATCGAGTACTGCCGCAACCGTACGGCCTTCGGCCGCAGCATCGGCAAGTTCCAGAACACCCGGTTCCTGCTGGCCGAACTGGCCACCGAGGTGGAGATCGCCCGCCACTACGTGGACAAGAGCGTGCGAGCGCTCAACGCCAAGGAGCTCACGGCGGTGGACGCCGCGAAGGCCAAGTGGTGGACGACCGAGCTGCAGAACAAGGTCATCGACCGGTGCGTCCAGCTCCACGGCGGCTACGGCTACATGCTGGAGTATCCGGTGGCCAAGGCCTGGCTGGACAGCCGCGTGCAGACGATCTACGGCGGCACCACCGAGATCATGAAGGAGATCATCGGCCGGTCCTTCGGCTTCTGACCCCCGCGAACCAGCGGCCGATCAGCTGTGCTGCTGTCCCCAGATCAGCAGCATGGCCACCACGAACACGACCATCACGCCTCCGTAGGCCACCGGGCTCAGCCGGAAGAACCGGCGCACCTTGTTCAGCAGCCACGCGAACAGGAGCGCCAGGAAGACCAGAAGGATGAGTCCGGTGTCCACACTGATCAGTATGCGTGGGTTTCCCCGCCCCCGCGTGTCCCTCGGCACAAGCAGCACGGAGAGACTCAGCGAGGGTCTTCGCCGCCTTCGAGGATGCTGCCTTCAAGGATCACCCGCGCGACCAGTTCCGGGTCGTCGCTCATCGGCACGTGGCCGCAGCCCCGCAGCAGCAGCGCCCGCTGCCCCGCCCACCGCGCCGCCCGTACGGCCTGGCGGCGCGGCAGCAGCCGGTCGCGGTCGCCCCAGGCGATGGTGACCGGCACCTGGGGCGGCGCGGGTGGCGCGACCCACGCCAGCGAGTCCAGCGTCTCCTCGAACCCCACGCACTCGCGCAGCGCCGCGGCCGCCGCGAGCACGGCCTCACGCGACAGCCGCTCCGGACGGGCCACGACCAGGCCCAGAGCCAACGCCTTCCCCTCGTCCGTGCAGGCCGCGAGCGCGGGCAGCCCGTTCGCCCGCGCCGCCAGCCGCAGCAGGCGCAGCACGGCCCGCGCGTACGCGTGCTCGGGCCGGGACCAGAACCCGACGGGAGACAGCGCGACGGCCGTGCGGACGTCGGCGGAGGACGCCAGGTCGAGCGCGATGTAGCCGCCCAGCGAGTTGCCCGCGACGTGCGGCCGGCTCAGGCCGAGCCCGGTCCAGAACTCCCGCACCGCCCGCCCCAGCGTCTCCACGTTGTACGGCGTGCCGTGCGGCAGCGGCGGGGACTCGCCGAAGCCGGGCAGGTCCACCGCGATGACGTCGTGCCGCTCCGCGAGCAGATCGAGGACCGGCAACCAGCCGTGCCGGTGGTGACCGATGCCGTGGAGGAGGACCAGCGGCGGGCCGCTGCCGCGACGGTCGTGGGCGAGCTCCATGCGTCCGAGTCAAGCACCCGGGACGGCCGGAAAGAAGCGCGCAGCGCGTCGCGTCCGCCGTCCGTCCGTCGAGGCGGATTCGGTGCATGCTCGTCCGCGCGGGCTGCAATCATGTTCCGTCGCATTGATTGAAGACGAAATGAACCGACAAATGACCATGACTAAGCCGGAGGAACACACCGGCCTCGCCGACCTGCCGGAGCCGGACGGGAAAGCCGGCGTCATCGACTTGCTGGAACGCAGCGGATCGGTCGTGGTGCCCGTCGGCATCGCCCTCTACGCGCTGCTCTATCTCGGCATCCAGCAGGTGTACGGCATCTTCAACATCAGCCCGGAACAGGCGGGCATCGACCAGGCCACCATGTTCGGCCGCCTGGTGGGGACACTGATCCTGCTCATCATCGCCGGCGCGCTGCTCGCGGGCGTCCTCGTGGCGGCCGTCTGGCTGCTGGACAAGGCCACCCTCGGCCATCTGTCCCGCCTGGCCCAGGCCGTACGCGTGCGCCCGTGGGCCGCCGCGACCGCCGGCGCGCTGTGGTGCGGAGCGAGCTACTGGGGCTTCCTCGGCTACCTCGGGCTGGGCGAGGGCGCGTCGCTGGCCGGCGTCGTGATCACGGCGGCGGTGATCGGCGCCCTGGCCTTCCTCGTGCCGTTCCGGCTGCTGCGGCGGCGTCCGGCCGGCCGCGCGGGCATGAAGATCGTGGTGGCCGCGTTCACCGGCATCGGGCTGGGCTTCGCGCTGATGGGGCAGATGGAGAGCGACGCGCTCGCCGTCGCCGAGAAGGGCAGGCCCGCCAGCATGCTCCTGTCGATGGTGGGCTTCCAGGACCAGTGGGTGGTGCTCAACGATCGCGAAAGCGGCAAGGTGCTGCGCGGCGGTGTGGAGGTGCTGCTGCTCGGCGAACGCGAGGGCGCGTACGCGTTGTACGACTGCGCGAACCAGGAGACCTTCCGCATCTCCATGGAGGCGACCGTGCTGCGGCAGGTGACGCTCGAACCCGACCGGCCGAGCGGCTACAGCTGTATGAAGCAGAAGAACTGACCGTGGCGTGCCCCCGCGGCGGGGGCGCGTCACGACCTAACGACCACCGATGGGGATCTCGAACCAGACCGCCTTGCCCTCGCGGGTCGGGCGGGAGCCCCAGCGTCGCGCCAGCTGGTCGACGAGGTAGAGGCCACGGCCGCCCTCGTCGTTCTCCCCCGCGCTGCGGATGCGGGGCAGGCGCAGATCCTGGTCGAAGACCTCGACCCAGACCGACTCCCCGCCCCTGCGCAGCCGCAGGGTGAACTCCTTGTCGCCCGCGATCTCCTCCTCGAAGCCCGGCACGTCCCACGACTCGTCGAACGGCAGCGGGGGCCCGTCGAGGACCAGCTCGCGGCGCGGCACGCTGGCGCTGGCGGCGTGCAGGACCACGTTGGTCACGACCTCGGAGACGAGCAGGCAGGCCAGCTCCGCGCGTTCCTCGGGGACCTGCCATCCCTCGAACGCCTCCGACGCCATCCGCCGCGCCTCGCTCACCATGATCGGCTGGGCCGGGAACGTGCGCTCCTGGGACTGCAGCTCCGTGCCCGCCGAACGGACGACGAGGATGGCCATGTCGTCGTCGATCTCGCCCGGGACGGCCACCGTCGCCAGGTCGGCGATGCGCTCGACGGACTCCCCCGACGCCTTGGCGAGCTTCTCCCGCAGGATGTCGAGCGCCTCGTCGTCGCCGGGAACGCTCGTGGCGGAGTCGCGCGGCGGCCTGCGATCGACCAGGCCGTCGGTGTAGAGAAGCAGGGTCGCGCCGGGCGGCAGCTCCCTCGTCTCCTCCTTGTAGACCAGGTCGGCGTGCATGCCCTTGGCCCGCACCCCGAGCGGCTGGCCGACCTCGGTGATGTCCAGGTCTCTGACCTCGCCGTCCACGATCAGCAGCGGGGGCGCGTGCCCGGCGTTCGCGAACGACAGCTGCCTCGACCACGCGTCGTACACCATGTATTGGCAGGTGACGATCGGCGGGTTGGTGATGTCGGCGCCGAAGTCGTCGTGTTCCGGGGCGGCGACGATCCTGGTCCACTCGTCCAGGCGGGCGAGGATGTCGGCGGGCGGTTTGTCGTCCTGGGCGAAGGCTCGCAACGCGGCTCTGAGCTGGCCCATGACCGCAGCCGCCTTGGCTCCCCGGCCCTCGACGTCTCCGATCACGATGCCGACGCGCCCGGCCGACAGCGGGATCACGTCGTACCAGTCGCCGCCCACCTGGGTCTGGATGCCCTGGCCGTGCGAGGCGAGCGGGGCGGCCGGGTAGTAGCGGACCGCGATCTCCAGGCCGTCGAGCGAGGGCAGCGGCTGACGCGGGAGCAGGTGCTTCTGGAACGACTCGGCGGTGTGCCGCTCCTCCTCGAACAGCAGCGCGTTGTCGACGGCGAGCGCGACGCGGGTGGCGATGGCGCCGACGAAGTCGCGGTCGAAGGTGTCGTAATGGGGCGAGCGCCGGTTCGTGAGGTTCGACAGGCCGAGGTACATCAGGCCGAGCGTCTCGCCGCGCACGCACAGCGGGGCGACGATGGCCGAGGTCATCCCGATCTCACCGCACAGCCGGGCCGCGCCCTCGCTCGGCGCCGGATAGCTGACCTGGGAGAGGTCCTCGACCAGGATCGTCTCCTGGCGGCGCACGGCGGCCTCGGCGTAGTGCCCGAGGGGGTATCTGATCTCCGCGCCCACCGGCCGCCAGGTGTCCGGCGGGGGCGTCCAGCCGTTCACGTGCGTGGAGACCTTGCGCACCAGGCGGTCGCCCTCGACCAGTTCGATGAAGCAGTGGTCGGCGAACTGCGGGACGAGCATCTCCGCGACCCGGTTGAGCGTCTCCTCGACGTACAGGGAGCCGGCGAGCCGCTCGCCGATCCGCTCGAGCAGGCCGAAGCGGTCCTTCTCACGCTCGTTGCTGCGCATCGCCTCGCGCGCGGTGATCACGATGCCGCTCACGGAACCGGAGGGGTGCCGCAGCGGCACGGCCTGCGCGCGCACGTAGATCGTGGAGCCGTCGCCGCGGGCCACGTCGAACGTGCCCTCCCACACACCGCCGCGCAGCACGTGCTTGGCCAGCTCGGCCGTGAGCGGATGGTCCTTCTCCGAAATCCCCAGGGTGTGCAGCGACTCCTTGCCCGGAGACGCGCCCACGCGGCCGAACAGCTGCTCGGCGAAGGGGTTCCAGTACAGGACATTGCTGAAGCGGTCGGTCACGACCACGGCCATCTCCGCGTGGTCGAGAACGGAACCGGCGGAAAGGTGGTCGTCGGCGTCCTGTGACAGATCTCCCCATCGCCTCATGCCACGACCGTCCCTTGACGAGGTGGGTTCGCTATGCCGGGCACGGGCGCTCCTGCGAAGGCTGGGTCGCGAGAAATGAAAGGACTCCCTAGGGGATTCAACCAGGCACAACTCATTCCGTCATCGTCTGGTGACAAAAACGTGTGAGGCGACGTCCCTCGGAAGGTCCGCGGTCGTGGTTCCCACCTCACCATCACCAGTCACCGTTACACCGTTGTCACTCGCCGCGAGCGTCACCTCGCGTCCGGGTTGTATCCCAACTTGCTTGAGTTTAAGCATCACGGCCGGGTCGCTTTGCACTTGTTCGCTGATTCGGCGCACTACAACGGGCACGGGGGCCTGTCCCGCGAGGGTCACCATGGGAGACACCATCTCATCTCCGGCCGAACCGGACTGCGGCACCCCCAGCTCGTCCAGACCGGGGATCGGGTTGCCGTGCGGGCACACCCGGGGGTTCTTGAGAAGGTTCACGAGCCGGGTCTCCACCGACTCCGACATCACGTGCTCCCAGCGGCACGCCTCGATGTGGACCTCTTCCCATGGCATGCCGATCACCTGGGTCAGCAGGCACTCGGCCAGGCGGTGCTTGCGCATGACGCGGATGGCCAGCGTGCGGCCCAGCGCGGTCATGCTGAGGTGCCTGTCCCCCTCGACCTTGACCAGGCCGTCGCGCTCCATGCGCGCCACCGTCTGGCTGACGGTCGGACCGCTCTGCTGCAGGCGCTCGGCGATCCGAGCGCGGAGCGGGACGATGCCCTCCTCTTCGAGCTCGAATATCGTCCGGAGATACATCTCCGTCGTGTCGATCAGGCCGTGTGCGGTCAAGGCTCCTCCAGTCCTTGTAAATCGATGCTACGACCTCCCCGCGTGTTCGCAGCCGACCTTATTGGGGAAGCGACCCAGGGTGGGAAACATCGGAGCCCAGCGATTCCTTCCGGCGGAGATCAGCTTGCCCGCGCTCAGGGAGGCCGCACGACACTGCGAGGGCTGCGACCTCTACCGCGCCGCCACGCAGACGGTCTTCGGCGAGGGCGTTCCCGACGCACGGTTCATGCTGGTCGGCGAGCAGCCGGGCGACCAGGAGGACCGCGAGGGCGCGCCGTTCGTCGGGCCCGCCGGCCGCATGCTCGACAAGGCGCTCGAAGAGGCGGGTATCGAGCGCGAGGCGGTGTACGTGACCAACGCGGTCAAGCACTTCGAGTACGAGCCCCGCGGGAAACGCAGAATCCACCAGAAGCCCACCGTGGGAGAGATCAACGCCTGCCGGCCCTGGCTCGAGGCCGAGATGCGCCTGGTGGACCCGGAGGTGACGGTGGTGCTGGGGGCCACGGCCGCCCGGGCCCTGCTGGGCCCGGACTTCCGCGTCACCAGGCATCGGGGAGAGCCGGTCCCCCGGCGCGAGGGGGCGTACTACGTGGCGACGATCCACCCCTCGGCGATCCTGCGCGCGCCCGACCGGGACGAGGCGTACTCGGGCTTCCTCGCCGATCTCACCGTCGCGGCCGGGCTGCCCTGATCGGATCGGGGGGCGGGCCCTCAGGGGGCGGGACCTCAGGGGGCGAGGCGCTCCAGCGTCCAGGTTCCGCCGGTCCGGCGATAGCGGAGCCGGTCGTGCATGCGGTCGGTCTGGCCCTGCCAGAACTCGACCTCCGCCGGCACCACCCGGAAGCCGCCCCAGAAGTCCGGCAGCGGCGGGTCCTGCGGCCAGCGCTCGGCCAGCTCACGGAACCTCGCGTCGAGCTGCTCCCTCGACTCCACGACCGCCGACTGCCGGGAGGCCCACGCGCCGATGCGGGAGCCGTACGGGCGAGAGTGGAAGTAGGCGGCGCTGTCCTCGCGCGGGAGCCGTACGACGGAGCCCTCCACGCGGACCTGCCGCCTGATGGGATGCCACGGGAACAGCAGGCAGGCCCGCGGGTTCTCACCGAGGTCGCGGCCCTTGCGAGACTCGTAGTTGGTGAAGAAGACGAACCCGCGCTCGTCGAAGCCCTTGAGGAGGACGGTGCGGGCGGAGGGACGGCCACCGGCGGAGCTGGTGGCGACGACCATGGCGTTCGGTTCAGGCAGGCCCGCGGCGACCGCGTCCGCGAACCACAGCGCGAACTGCGTCGCCGGGTCGGCTGCCATGCCGGATTCGAGCAGGGGCTCACCTTCGTAGCTGTGCCGGAGCCCGGGGAGGTGCGAAGCGCTGTCCACGGAAAGGTATTCTCGCGTGCTCGGCGTACGTCTCGCTCGGTGGCCCCTACCTGGGAGAACCCCGTTGGGTAGGGCCGGGGGCGCGACAGTCGGGCGCTGCGGGTTAAATTGACCCGCCGGTATCTCGACATCAAGGCTCTGGACTTCACAAGAGAGGGAGGCGGCCGAGAATGTCCGACTTCAAACCCGGGCTCGAAGGCGTGGTGGCGTTCGAGACCGAGATCGCGGAACCGGACAAAGAAGGGGGCGCCCTGCGATACCGGGGCGTCGACATCGAAGAGCTCGTGGGCAACGTCTCCTATGGACACGTCTGGGGCCTGCTCGTCGACAACACGTTCCAGCCGGGCCTGCCCCCGGCGGAGCCGTACCCACTTCCCGTCCATTCCGGCGACATCCGAGTAGACGTACAGAGCGCGCTGGCCATGCTCGCGCCTTCCTACGGCTTCCGCCCGCTGCTCGACATCGACGACGCCCAGGCCCGCGACGATCTCGCACGCGCCTCGGTGACCGCTCTGTCGTTCGTCGCGCAGTCGGCTCGTGGCCTGGGCCTGCCCATGGTCCCGCAGAAGCGCGTCGACGAGGCCGAGAGCATCGTCGAGCGCTTCATGGTCCGCTGGCGCGGTGAGCCCGATCCCAAGCACGTGAAGGCCATCGACGCCTACTGGACCTCGGCCGCGGAGCACGGCATGAACGCCTCGACGTTCACCGCCCGCGTGATCGCCTCCACGGGCGCCGACGTGGCGGCCGCCCTGTCGGGCGCGGTCGGCGCGATGTCCGGCCCGCTGCACGGCGGCGCGCCCGCGCGCGTGCTGCACATGATCGAGGGCGTCGAGAAGATGGGTGACGCCCGCAAGTACGTCCAGAGCGAGCTGGACAAGGGCCAGCGGCTCATGGGCTTCGGCCACCGGGTCTACCGGGCCGAGGACCCGCGCGCCCGCGTGCTGCGCCGTACGGCCAAGGAGCTGGGCGCGCCGCGCTACGAGGTCGCGGCCGCGCTGGAGACCGCCGCGCTGGAGGAGCTGCACGCCCGCAAGCCGGACCGGGTCCTCGCGACCAACGTGGAGTACTGGGCCGCGGTGGTCCTCGACTTCGCCGAGGTGCCGTCGAACATGTTCACCTCGATGTTCACCTGCGCCCGCACCGCCGGCTGGGCCGCCCACATCCTGGAGCAGAAGCGCACGGGCAGGCTGGTCCGCCCCAGCGCCAACTATGTGGGCCCGAAGCAGCGCTCCATCAACGAGGTGCCCGGCGCCGCCGAGGTCGTCGGCAAGGTCTGAGCCTCGGCGCGGGTCGTGGCCCTGCGGCGTGCCACAAGCTCCGAGAGGCCGCCGGACCCGCCCGCGCACCGTCAGCGCCTTTGACGGCCCGCCCTTTCCGGGCGGGCCGTTCCCGTGTCCGGACGCGTCATCGGCCGGAGTCCGCGGCGTCCGTGCGCCGGCTCGCGGACGGGCTCACGGACGGGCTCACGGACGGGTGAGCGGACGAGACCACCGCCGGGGCGTTCCGGGCCGCGCGCTCCCCGGCGTCCCCGTCGAGGTTCCGGCAGATCTCCTTGGTGTCCTCGGGCTCTGTGGTCGCCAGGCGCCCGCAGCGCTCCGCGACCTCGGACCCGCCGGAGTCGTTCACCTTGAGGATCGCGATGGCCTTGTTCTCGGGCTCGTGGACGGCGGCGCCGAAGGAGATCACCCCGCCCGAGCCGTTCCACCTGTCGCGCGGGGAGACGAGGGAGATCTGGTAGAGCACGTCTCCCCTGCTGGGCAGCCCGCCCCGATAGGCCGCGTTGACGCGCTCGTAGAAGAGCTTCACGGCGTCGTAGCTGAGGATGAGGTTGTCGTCGGACTCCTTCGCGTGCCGGCCGCTCAGCAGGCTCTGCACGAAGCCCGTCGGCGCCGCGGCGCCGTCGCGCCACAGCTCGCGGCTCGCCAGCGCCGCGTAGTAGACCTGGACGCGCCGGTAGTCGCCGATCACGGCGCCGCTGTTGGCCACCGCCTTGATGACGTCGTCGCCCGCGAGGACCTTGATCGGCTCCTTGCCGCAGTCCTTGCCCTCGACATAGCGCAGGAAGTCGAGGAAGTCGGCCGCGCGCCCCGCGTAGAGGAGCAGGTCGGGCCCGTGACCGCAGGCCCGGCTCACCGCCAGGTCCATGCCCGTTCCCCGGTCCTTGTACGCGACGCGGTCGCTTACCGCGATCCCCACCGCGCCCGCCTCGTCCGCGTAGTCGTCGGCGAGGTTGTTCGTGTAGTTGTCGTCGTCCGTCTGGTCCTGGACGACCACCGCGGCCGGCTTGCGCACACCGCCGAGGAGCCGTTCGCGGGCGAACCGGGCGGCCAGCCGCGCCTGCCGCTGGTTCGACGGCCCGAGGCGGAACACGTACGGCGAGGGGTAGCTCGCCCCTGACCGGGCGGGGCCGTCCGGCAGGTAGCCGAGCCTGTCGGCGGTCGCGGTGGTGACCAGCATCGGGATCTTCGCCGTGTGCAGGGTCTGGATGGCCTCCTCGACGCCGCGGACGCTGCGCTGGAAGCCGATCACCCCGAGCACGCGGGGGTCCTCGGCCGCCATCTCGCTGACCAGCTGCGCCGTACGCCGCCCCTGCTGGAAGTTCGTGCCGGCGTTGGCCACCAGCACCTGGAGGCGGGGCGCGCCCGAGACGCCCCGCTGGTACTCCTCCACCGCCGTGAGCTCCGCCCGTGCCCCGACGAACGCGCTGTCGTTCTGGTCCTGCGCGACGGAGTACTCGCCGAACAGCACCACACTCACGTACGTCCCTGCCTCCCTGGCCAGGGCGTTGTTGCGGTCGATCCGGGAGACGAGCCTCGTTATGTCGCTCGAAGGGAAGAGCCCGTCCGGGGTGGGCCCGTCGGCGTTCACGACGCCGACGCACTCCTTGCCGACGCGCTCGCCCCAGGACAGGCCGCCGCAGTGCGCGTTGCGGTCCTGCTGGATGCGCCCGAGCAGGACGACAGGACCGATGAGCAGGAGCGCCATCACGCACCAGTAGCCGATCGCCCGCATCCGGCTGCCCAGCAGGCGCGGCCGGTGGTCGTCGTCCAGCGGGATCGCGGGCGCGCTGACCATCAGCCGCAGCGGCGGCACCCGCCGCCGCGCCGCCGTCCGCCACGACGCCACGAGCGCGGACAGGTCCGACATCGGGCCCGCGGTGACCGGCCGGCTGCCCGGCGCGAACGACTCGGGCACCGCGGCCAGCACCAGGAGCGGCGGCAGCAGCCCGGTCTCCTCGACCGTCTCCTCCAGCGTCCGCAGGAACCGCTCGTTGACGTCGCCGGACCACCGCGCGTCGAGGACCAGCATCGCGTACAGGCCGCGGCCCCAGCTCGGCCACGGGATCAGCCACTTCTGGTACGCCTGGCGCAGATCGCGGCACAACGCGTGGACGAGCAGCCGCTCGACCTCCGCCTCGCTCGCGTTGGCGACGCGCAGCGCGTACTTCGCCAGGCGCTCGAAGGGCTTCCTGGTCAGGTAGGGCTGTTTCCTGAACCAGCCGTTGAAGAGGGAGCCCCTGATCGAGAGCATGGCCTGGATCAACGTGCCGACGACGGCGACGAGCACGCCGAGCGCCCACGGGATCAGGCCGACCAGGTCGGAGGCACCGCCGAGCCCCCAGGCGGCGAGCGTGCCCACGGGCACCCAGGTGGTGGCCGCGCGGCCGAGGAAGTCCGCCGCGGTCCTGCGCCCTCTGTCCCCGCCGTACCTGCCCCTGCGCCAGTCCTTGAGGCGCTCCCTGAACTCCTCCTGGCCCGTACGCGACTGGGGGTCGGGCGGCCAGGTCCGGCCCGGCACGTCGACCGGCTCCCCGGGCGGCGGCTCCTCGCGCTGGCGCCGCGCCCACAGCACGAACTGGACGAGCGGGAACCGCGGCGGGGGCAGGAACGAGCCGCCGACGGGCATGCCGAGCTGGCCGTGCTCCCCCGCCAGCGCCGCGACGAGTTCACGCAGCGTGTCGTACTCCCCCGCCCTGACCGTGGCCTGCGGGAGGGAGTCCTCGAAGGGGACGGCGAGCCGCCGGGCCGCGTCGAAGGCGCCGCCGTCGCGGCCGACCACGAGGACGAGGGGCAGGGGGCGGTCGGAGCGCCAGAAGAACGGCCTGCGAACCAGTGCCTCGATGACGGCGTGCGGGTCGGCCACGCGGATGTCTCCCGGGGGGGCGGAGTCCGTTCCTGAGGTGGTGCGTGATCTTAAAACGAGACCATGATGTCTCACCATCCGGACCATGGTCTAGAGCATCCGCAGGTCTCACTACGCTTGAACCGTGGCTGACATCGTGATTCCCGCTGACATCAAGCCCGCCGACGGCCGCTTCGGCTGCGGGCCCTCGAAGGTACGCCCCGAGCAGCTCGCCGCTCTCGCCGACGCCGGAGCGAAGGTGATGGGCACCTCCCACCGGCAGAAGCCGGTGAAGAACCTCGTCGCCCGCGTCCGCGCCGGGCTCGCCGACCTGTTCTCCCTCCCCGAGGGGTACGAGGTCGTGCTGGGCAACGGCGGCACCACGGCGTTCTGGGACATCGCGTCCTTCGGGCTGATCCGGGAGAAGTCGCAGCACCTGAACTTCGGGGAGTTCTCCTCGAAGTTCGCGACCGTCGCGAAGAAGGCCCCCTGGCTCGCCGACCCGTCGGTGATCAAGTCGGAGCCGGGCAGCCACCCGCTGCCGGTCGCCGAGGAGGGCGTGGACGTCTACGCGCTCACCCACAACGAGACCTCCACCGGCGTCGCCATGCCCATCAAGCGGCCGACCAGCGGTGGCGCGGACGACGAGTCGCTCGTCCTCGTGGACGCCACCAGCGGCGCCGGCGGCCTGCCGGTCTCCGCCGAGGAGTTCGACGTCTACTACTTCGCCCCGCAGAAGAGCTTCGCCTCCGACGGCGGCCTGTGGATCGCGCTGTTCTCGCCGAAGGCGCTCGCCCGGGTGGCGGAGATCGCCGAAAGCGGCCGGTTCGTGCCCGAGTTCTTCAGCCTGCCGACCGCGATCGACAACTCGGTCAAGGACCAGACGTACAACACCCCGGCGGTCGCCACGCTGTTCCTGCTGGCCGACCAGATCGACTGGATGAACGCCCAGGGCGGCCTCGCCTGGACCACCGCCCGGTCGGCCGACTCCGCCTCGCGGCTGTACACCTGGGCGGAGAAGACGTCGTACACCACGCCGTTCGTGGCCGACCCCGCGCAGCGCTCCAACGTCGTCGGCACCATCGACTTCGACGACGCCGTGGACGCCGCGGCGGTCGCGAAGGTGCTGCGGGCCAACGGCATCGTGGACACCGAGCCCTACCGCAAGCTCGGCCGCAACCAGCTGCGGATCGCGATGTTCCCGGCGATCGACCCCGCCGACATCGAGGCGCTGACCTCCTGCGTCGACTACGTGGTCGAGCGTCTCTAATGGTTCTCCCGGCGGCCGCCTCTCCGGCGGCCGCCGATCTCGCCGGCGGTCTCCGGACCGTCGGCTTTTTCGTTTTTCCGGTCCCGTGCCGGGGTGCGGCAGCCGTTCGCGCGTCAGGTCGTCGCGATCTTTCGGCGGCGTAGCAGCCAGGCGGCGAGCACGCCGCCGATGAGGCCGAACAGGTGGCCCTGCCAGGAGACACCCGGCTGGGTGGGCAGGGCCCCCCACAGGATCGAGTAGTACAGCACGGCGACCACGACGCCGAGCACGATGTCGAGGGCCCGGCGGTCGAACAACCCCCGGGCCACCACATAACCGAAATATCCGAAGACGAGGCCGCTCGCGCCGATCGTCAGTGTGTCCGGCGGGCTGGTGAACCACACGCCCAGCCCGCTGACCAGGATGATGACCAGGCTCGCCGCGAGGAACCTGCCGATCCCCCTGATCGCGGCCACGAACCCCAGGATCAGCAGCGGCAGCGAGTTCGCCATCAGATGGCCGAACCCGGCGTGCAGGAACGGCGCGAACAGGATCCCGGGCAGACCGTCCGGCTCGTGGGCGACGATGCCGTACCTGTCGAGCCGTCCGTTCTCCACGTAGTCGACGATCTCGATCGCCCACATCACCGCTACGAGCACGATCATCAGGATCGCGCTCCCGAGGGCGCCGGTGAGCAGCGCGGACGTCCGCTCCCGCATCGACCGGCCCGGCCGGGGGAGCCCGGGCCCGGAATCACTCATGGCTTCACCGTACGCAGTCCCGCTCACGAACGAGCGGACTGCCCCGATCCGCCGGGATCATGCCGTCGGGTTGCCAGGAGAGGCCGGACGGCTGTATTAATAAATGAACAGTCATTTATAAAAGGAGGGGCCGGTGGCGGGACGACCCCGCGGAGTGGACGATTCGGTGATCCTGCGAGCGGCGGCCGAGGTGATCAGACGCGTGGGGCCCGCCGGGCTGACCCTCGCCGCGGTCGCCGACGAGGTGGGGCTCGTGCCCGGCACTCTCGTGCAGCGTTTCGAGTCCAAGCGCGGCCTGCTGGTGGCGCTGGCGAGACAGTCCGCGCACGAGGCGGAGGCGCACCACGACCGGCTGCGGCAGGGACGTCCCTCCCCGTTGGCGGCGCTGATGGCGCTGGCCGAGGAGTCGATGGCCCTCATGGACACCCCGGAGCGCTTCGCCAATCACCTCGCGTTCCTGTGCATGGACCTCACCGATCCGCAGCTGCACGAGTACGCCCTGGCCGTCCATGAGGCGCAGCGAAGGGCGATCCTGGCCCTGCTCGACGAGGCGGTGGCCGAGGGAGAGCTGCGGAGCGGCACCGACACCGCCGCGCTGGCCGGGTCCGTCCAGGCGCTGATCGCCGGCACCGGCCTGACGTGGGCCCTCGACCGGCAGGACACGCTGCCGGAGCGGCTCCGGCGGGCGGTCACCGCCCTCCTCTCGCCTCATACCCGTTCGAAGGAGATGTCGTGAACGACAGACAGCCGCTCGCCGGGAAGGTCGCCCTGGTCGCGGGAGGCACGCGGGGCGGCGGCCGCGGCATCGCCGTCGAGCTCGGGGCCGCGGGCGCCACGGTCTACGTCACCGGCCGCAGCAGCACCGCCGGCCGCTCCGACCTGGACCGCCCGGAGACCGTCGAGGAGACCGCCGCGCGGGTCACCGCGGCCGGCGGCACCGGCATCGCCGTGCGCACCGACCACAGCGACCCGGAGGAGGTGCGCGCCCTGGTCGAGCGGATCGCCGACGAGCAGAACGGGCGGCTCGACGTCCTGGTCAACTCGGTGTGGGGCGGCGACGCGCTGACGGACTGGGAGCATCCCCTGTGGGAGCAGGACCTCGACACCGGCCTGCGGCTGCTGCGCCGGGCGGTGGAGACCCACATCGTCACGAGCCGGTTCGCGCTGCCCCTGATGGTGGCCCGCCGGAGCGGCCTGGTCGTGGAGGTCACCGACGGCAACACGGCCCGCTATCGCGGCTCGTTCTTCTACGACATCGCCAAGTCCACGGTGATCCGCCTCGCCGTGGCGCAGGCGGCGGAGCTCAAGCCGTACGGCGTCGCGGCCGTCGCCGTCACGCCGGGCTTCCTGCGCTCGGAAGCCATGCTGGAGCACTTCGGCGTGACCGAGGCCGACTGGCGTGACGGTGCACGCAAGGACCCGCACTTCGCCCACTCTGAGACCCCTGCCTATCTGGGACGGGCCGTCGCCGCCCTGGCCGCCGACCCCGGCGTCATGGCCAAGACCGGACGCGCCCTGGCCACCTGGGGGCTGTACAGGGAGTACGGCTTCACCGACGCGGACGGCACCCAGCCGGACTGGGCCGCCCACTGGGCCGAGGTCCTGGAGGAGGATCACGGCCCCCTCGGCGACCCGCTCTGACCTGGCTTCGTCAGCGCGACGGCGTTGCAGTCGGAGGGGCGGACGGCGTGGCGGTCGGAGGGGCGGACGGCGTGGCGGTCGGCGTGACGGTCGGAGGGGCAGACGGCGTGGCGGACGGCGTGACGGTCGGAGGGGCAGACGGCGTGGCGGACGGCGTGGCGGTCGGAGGGGCAGACGGCGTGGCGGACGGCGTGGCGGACGGCGAAGTCGTGACGACCTCGGGCACGCTGGTCGCCATCAGCCTGCTCTCGGAGGTGACCCTTATGTAGTTCTCGGAAGAGAGCTCGCACGTGAGGACCACCGGGCCGGGCGTGTCCAGCTTGGCGGTGACGAAGAAGGAGAGCAGGATGCCACCGTCCGACTTGCTGTAGCCGGACTGCCGCGGCATGGCGGAGGTGACACCCGTGGGTGCGCTGACCTCGCAGGTGACGGTCTGGCTCCCGGGGGACGGAATGATGATCTTGGTGTTGACGCTGGTCTGGATCGCGTAGTCTCCCGCGGGCACCTGGGGGATCCGCACCACCTCGACCCGCGTTCCCCTCTCGTAGGAGGGACTCTTCTGGGCGATGTAGGTCTGCCCGTAGGTGGCGCCCGGCTCGCCCTTGTCCCCCTTCGGACCCTGGGGACCAGTCGCGCCCTGCGGGCCGGTCGCGCCCTGCGGACCGGTCGCGCCCTGCGGACCCTGAGGGCCTTCGGGACCGGCGACGTTCCAGGTGACCATCCGCTCGCCGGCGCGGCACACCGACGCGGGCACCGTCGCGGTGGGAGTGGGCGCGGCGAGCCCCGCCGCCCCGGCCTGGGCCGACTCCAGTTCCCCGATCATTCGCATCACGCCGTCGCCTCCCACGCAGGCCACGATCGACGAGGTCGTCGCCGCCGTCGTGGCCACGGCGATTCCCCCGCCGCCCACGAGCAGCCCCGCCACCGCCCCGGCCGCCAGCCAGGTCCCACGTCCCGTCCGCAGATTCATCTGTCTCCCCTTCGTGGTGATCTTCACAAGGGAAGGTAGGAGGGCGGGCCGGGACGGCGCGTCATCTCGGCGGCCGATGCGTGGTCCGCCATCCGGGTGAGGACGGCGACCCAGCCGGACAGGGAGACTGCCCCGAGGTCCCGCCCCGGCGGGGACACCGGTCCCGGGAGACGTCCCGGGACCGCACGGCGACGCGCGCGACACCCCGGAAATGACGTGGGGCGCCCCTGCGCGGAGCGCCCCAAGCGGGCACTGCGCGGAGCGCCCCGAATGGCCTTACGAGGTGAGGGTCACTCACCCTTCCAGACGGGGGCGCGCTTCTCGGCGAAGGCCGCCGCGCCCTCCATCGCGTCCTTCGAGGTGAAGACCGGGCTCACGATCTCACCCTGCTTGCGGAACATCTCGTCGAGCGACCAGTCGGCCGACTCGACGATGACCCGCTTGGTCGCGGCGAGCGCCAGCGGCGCGTTCGCCGCGATCGTGCGGGCCAGTTCGAGCGCGCCGTTGAGCGCCTCGCCCGGGTAGGTGATCCGGTTGACCAGCCCCAGCTCGTACAGCCGGGCGGCCGGGTAGTGATCGCCGGTCAGGGCGATCTCCATGGCGACGTGGTACGGGATCCTGCGCGGCAGCCGCATGATCCCGCCCGCGCCGGCGACCAGGCCGCGCTTGGGCTCCGGCAGGCCGAACTTGGCCTCCTCGGACGCGACGACGATGTCGCAGGACAGGGCCAGCTCGAAGCCGCCGGCCAGCGCGTACCCCTCGACCGCGGCGAGGATCGGCTTCTTCGGCGGCGCCTCGGTGATGCCGCCGAAGCCCCGGCCCTCGACCACCGGCATGTCCCCGGTGAGGAAGCCCTTCAGGTCCATGCCCGCCGAGAACGTGCCGCCCGCCCCGGTGAGGACGATCGCGGACACGTCGGGGCTTTCGTCCAGCTCGTCCAGGGCGGCCGCGATCCCGCGCGCCACCGCGCCGTTCACGGCGTTCCTGGCCCTCGGCCGGTTGATGGTGACGACGGCCACGCCGCCGTCGACGATCTCTACGAGTACCTCGTCCGGCTCAGCGGCCGGCCCGGAGTTCACCTCGGACACCTGACCTCACTCGGCTTACTTGGGCTGGAAGCGGATGCCGCCGTCGAAACGGATGACCTCGCCGTTCATGTAGTCGTTCTCGATGAGCGTGCGCACCAGGTGGCCGAACTCGGAGGCCTTGCCGAGCCGCTTGGGGAACGCGACCGGCCCGATGAGCTTGGCCTTGAACTCCTCGGCGTTCTTGTCACCGATCTTCCCGTAGATCGGGGTGTCGATGATGCCCGGCGCGATGGTCAGCACCCGGACGCCGATGGCCGCGAGGTCACGGGCCGCGGGCAGGGTCATGCCGATGATGCCGCCCTTGGACGCGGAGTACGCCACCTGGCCCGTCTGGCCCTCGATGCCGGCGACCGACGCGGTGTTGATGACCACGCCGCGGGCGCCGTCCTCGTCCGCCGGCTCGGTCTTGGCCATGGCCGCCGCGCCGATGCGCATGAGGTTGAAGGTGCCGATCAGGTTGACGTCGATCACCTTGCGGTAGGCCGCCAGGTCGTGCGGCGAGCCGTCCCGTCCGACGGTGCGCTGCGCCCAGCCGATGCCGGCGCTGCTGATCACGGCGCGCAACGGCTTGCCGGTGGCGACCGCCGCCTCCACCGCGGCCTGCACCGACGCCTCGTCGGACACGTCGGTGTGGGCGAACACGCCGCCGATCTCGTCGGCCAGCGCCTTGCCGCGCTCCGCGTTCAGGTCGGCCACGACCACGGTCGCGCCGACGCGGGCCAGCTCGCGGGCCGTCGCCTCGCCGAGGCCGCTGGCGCCGCCCGAGATGATTGCTGCTGCTCCGTTCAGATCCATAGCCGGACCTTAACGCGCGAACCGAATGAAGTTCTACTCGGGGTGCTGCAAAATCGCGGTGTCGACGTCGGGGTAGACCTTGATCCGCCGGTCCAGGCCGGTCGTGCGCAGGATGCGGGCCACCGGAGGCTGCGGTGAGGCGAGGCACACCCCGCCGCCCTCGCTCGTGGCGAGCCGCCATGCCTCGATGAGCACGCTGAGCCCACTGGAGTCCATGAACGACAGCTCGCCGAGGTCCAGCACGAGCGTCGGTCCGTCGTCGCGTATGGCGTCCCGTATCTCGTCACGCAGGAACGGGGCCGTGAACAGGTCGAGCTCTCCCTCCACGGCCACCACCACGGCATTGGAAAGCGATTGGCGCGCGAGCCGCAGCTTCATCGTCGGGACCTCCTCAGCTCCGGCCCACTTTACTTATCCATCACCCCGGCTGAGCAGGGACGGCGAAGCCGTAGGGAAGTTCCAGCCGGTGCGCGGCGAGCAACCGCTCGTCGGCGAGCAGCGCGTGCGTCGTCCCGTCGGCGGCGATCACCCCCTCGGACATGATGAGCGAACGCTCGCACAACTCGAGCGCGTACGGCAGGTCGTGGGTGACCATCAGCACGGTCACGTCCAGGCTCTTGAGGATCTCGGCCAGCTCGCGGCGGGACGCCGGGTCGAGGTTGGACGACGGCTCGTCGAGGACGAGGATCTCCGGCTCCATCGCCAGCACCGTGGCCACGGCCACCCGGCGGCGCTGTCCGAAGGACAGGTGGTGCGGCGGCCGGTCGATCGCATCGAGCATGCCGACCCGCTCCAGCGCGTCGCGCACGCGGCGGTCGAGTTCCTCACCGCGCAGCCCGAGGTTGGCCGGGCCGAAGGCGACGTCCTCCCGCACGGTCGGCATGAAGAGCTGGTCGTCCGGATCCTGGAACACCAGCCCGACCCGGCGGCGGATCTCCCGCAGGGTGTCCGCGCGCACGGGGAGTCCGGCCACCTCCACCGTCCCGTGCCCGGCCGTGAGGATGCCGTTGAGGTGCATGACGAGCGTGGTCTTGCCCGCGCCGTTCGGGCCGAGCAGGGCGACCCGCTCCCCCCGCTCGATCGTCAGGTCCACGCCGTACAACGCCTGCGTCCCGTCGGGGTAGGCGTACGCGAGCCTGCTCACCGTGAGCGAGGGGCTGCCGGAGGTCATGTCGTGCTCCACGCCAGTAGGGCCGTCACCGCGGCGAGGCAGGGCAGCATGCCCGCCATCGCCCAGTCTCGCCCAGTCGCCGATATATCCCTAATCGTCGGCATCTCGCCCGTGTAGCCGCGGCTCAGCATGGCGAGGTGGACCCGCTCCCCCCGCTCGTACGAGCGGATGAACAGGGCGCCCGCCGACTTCGCCAGCACGGGGGCCTGCCTCAGGTCCCGGGCGACGAATCCCCGCGACTCCCTGGCGATCCGCATGCGCCGCATCTGGTCGAGGATCACGTCCAGGTAGCGCAGCATGAACGTCGCGATCTGCACGAGCAGCCGGGGCAGCCGCAGCCGTTCGGCACCGAGCAGCATCATGCGGGGCTCGGTCGTGGCCGCCAGCAGGATCGAGGCGACCACACCCAGCGAGGCCTTGGCCAGGATGTTCCAGGCCGCCCACAGGCCAGGGGCGCTCAACGACAGGCCGAGCACCTGGACCCGCTCGCCCGTGCCGATCAGCGGAATCGCGAGCGCGAACAGCACGAACGGCACCTCGATCGCCATGCGCCGCACGATCGCGCCCGCCGGCACCCGGGCGGCGGCCGCGACGGCGGCCAGCAGCAGCGCGTCGACGGCGAACGCCCAGAAGCGATCGCGCGGCGTGGCGACCACGAACACCGCGAACGCGACGACCGCCGCCAGCTTGCACTGGGGCGGCAGCCGGTGGACGGGCGTGTCGGCGGGCCGGTAGATCGGGTGATGGTGCCCGGCGCTCACTTCGCACTCACAGTCTCATCATCGCCGACCCGCCCCGCCCAGCATGCGGGCAGGGCGCTCACGGCCTCATCGGCGCGGTGTTCAGAGGCGCCGTGCTCATCGGCGCCGTGCTCATCGGCGCCGTGCTCATCGGCGCCGTGCTCATCGAGCTCGGCGAACTCACTGGGCGCTCGCGGGCGTCATCGCGTCGGTCGCGCGCCTGCGCCGGCGGATGACGTAGAACACACCGCCTCCGGCCACGACCGTCAGCGCGACGCCCGCCACCCCGGCCAGGCCGCCGGACAGCCGCTGGTTCTCCACGCCCTTGACGCTGTAGTCGGCCAGCGGGCCGTTCTCCGCCGAGTGCGGCTTCTCCTGCGCGCTCAGGCCCTTGTCGGCCGCCACCTTCTCCAGCCCGTCAGGGGCGCTGGAGGCGTAGAACGAGACGACGCCGGCCAGCAGCACGGCCACGAGCGCGCCACCCACCAGGACCGGACGCAGGCCGATCCCGGCAGAGGGCGCCTCCGGAGCCGCCGGCCCGACCTGAACATCCCCATCGGCGGTGCGCAGCGTCAGCGCCCTGGTCATCCCACGCGCGCCGTACACGAGATCGGGGCGCACGGCCAGCACGCTGCTCACGGTGAGCGCGGTGATGAAGCCCTCGCCGAGCCCGATGAGCAGGTGAACACCGCCCATCGCGGCGGCCACCGAGCCCACCTCGATCGGCGCGGTGCCGCCGAGCCAGAACAGGGCCGTGAACACGAGCGCCGCCGCCGGGGCGGAGACCAGCGCCGCCACGAACGACGCGGCCACCAGGGTCGCCCGCCCGCGTGGCCCGCCCCGCGTGATCAGCCGGAACACCGCCCAGCCGACGACCGCGGTCACGATCGCCATCAGCGTGATGTTGACGCCCAGCGCGGTCAGCCCGCCGTCGGCGAAGAAGAATCCCTGGACGAGCAGCACGACCGCCACGCACAACACGGCGGTGTACGGCCCGACGAGTATCGCCGCCAGGGCCCCGCCGAGCAGGTGACCGCTGGTGCCGGCCGCCACGGGGAAGTTGAGCATCTGCGCCGCGAAGATGAACGCGGCCACGAGGCCCGCCATGGGGGCGGTCCGGTCGTCGAGCTCCCGTTTGGCGCCCCGCAGGCACACGGCGACCCCGGCGGCCGCGAAGACCCCGGCACCGACGGACACGGGGACGTCAAAGAACCCATCGGGCACGTGCACGGCTGTAACCCCTTCGAAACGGGCGAATCTCCTCCCACTTTAGAGCACCGGGTTGTTGTTGCAAACGATTCGCAATTAGTGGTGGCGCAGGATCCTGGCCATCCGCCTGACCACGGTCAGCGGGGTCGCCACCCGCACCGACACGCTGAGCCGCCGGTTGACCGCCGTGGCGTACGGCCGGACGGTCCACTGCACCACTCCCCATCTCAGCGCGCCGCACCACCACCGCAGGGTTCGGTCCAGCGCGTCCGCGTCGGCGACCTTGACCGGGAAGCGCACCGGAGGACCGCCGAGGACGAGTTCGAGGTAGGCGTCCCAGGTGCCGGGCCGCAGGCCGGCCGTCTCGGCCGCGAACTCCCGTGGCCCGACCGCCACCGCCCGCTCACGGTGTTCCCGCCCCGACGCCCGCTCGCGCCAGATCAGGTGCCGTACGGCCGCGGCGGCGGCCTCCTCGCCCATCAGCGCCTGTCCCTCGACCCGAAGCCGCCTGCCCCGCCACCACGCCCGCGTCAGCCGTACGGCGGCGGGGATCCGGGCGACGTGCCCGCCGACGTCGAGTCCGAGGTGGCCGTGCGACCGGGTGAGGAAGGGCACCGCGACGACCCCGCCCACCAGGTGGGCGGGCGGAACACCGGTTCCGGGTTCGCGGCGGGAGCCGAGCCGGGCGAGCCTGCGCGCGCCCTCGCACTCGACGGCCACGTGGACGTCCCACACCCCGGGCGGCAGCGCGGCCACGTCGAGCACGGCGGTGAAGGATCCGGCGGCGCCGGTCGCGCCGCGGGTCACGGAGGGCACGCGCTCCTCACGCGACATGCGCTCGCGCAACACCAGGCCCACAGTGCCGGTCAGCGCAGTGCCGGTCAGCACTGTGCCCGTCAGCGCAGCGCTGTCCGATACGCCGTCCGCGCCGGCGAGGGCGGCCCACCCCTCGATCACCAGGCGGTCGCCCCGCCACTCGACGCCGTTCAGCCGGTGCCGCAGCGGCGCGGCCTCGACGAGCGCGAGCCGTACGAGCCGGTCGGGGTCGTCGAGCGCGGCGACGCGGGCGGCGTCCACACCGTCGAGACCGGCGCGCACGCCCGGCGTCAGCCACTGGCCGCAGATGTCGGCCACCTCGACGGCGATCTTCTCGCGCTCGGCCTCACAGGCCGCCAGGAACGGCACCCCGAGCTGGGCCAGCACGTCGCGGCGCAGGTGCCGCAGGAGCAGGCGGTCGCGCAGCGCGCCGGGCGGCACGTGCCGCGCCATGACCTCGATGGGCGTGCGGACCACACGCAGCCAGCCGAGCGGATCCCGCGCGGACGCCTCTCCCCCGCCCTCCGCGTGGTGGCAGTCCCCGTCCGCGACCACCGAGATCACCCGCGCGTGGCAGTACGCGTGGACGGTGAAGGTCATGTCCTCTCCGCGCCGCTGCGTCTCGTCGAAGCGGATGGCGTGCCGCTCCAGGAAGTCCCGGCGGAAGAGCTTGAAGCAGGACAGATCATCGTAGACGGCTGTTAAGGAGGCCTTGTCGGCGTTCTCCCGCAATCCCTGGCGCGCCCCGGCGACCTTTCCCACGACGATGTCGGCGCCGTTCCCGTCGGCCACGGCGACCAGGCGGGCCAGCGCGTCGGGGGCGAGGTGGTCCCCGGCGTCGCAGAAGTAGACGTATCTTCCGGCCGCTCGTTCCAGTCCGCGGTTGCGGGCGCCGCCGGGCGTGCCGGGCTGGGCGTCCTGGATCACGGTGATCAGCCGGGGATGGTGCGCGGCGTAGAGGCCGAGCAGCGCTCGGGTTCCGTCCCGCGAGCCGCCGTCGACCACGATGATCTCCTTGGCGACCCGCTGCACGAGCAGCGAGGTGAGGCAACGGTCGAGTGACGCCCGGCGGTTGTACGCCGGGACGACGACGCTTACGTCGATCCCCCGATCGGCGCGCTGGTCACTCTCCGTATCCATCGCCCTTCATTATGTGCCGACGACCTGCCCCGACCCGCCTTCGCCGCGCCGGGCGCGTCCCACCGTGTTCACCGCTGCTCACCAAGTTCGCGTGGGCTCGGGCGACACGCGGTGGAGGCCGCGGCCCGCTCGTCGGAGGCTTCGCGCTCCTCGCGGCCGGGACCGGCGGCGGCCATCTGAGTGGCGGGTCCGGCGCGTGAGGCGGCAGACTGAGCGCTCACCGAGTCACCGGGGGTTTCGCGTAGATGCGCACCGCGTTGTTCCCAGAGGGTTTCGTCTGGGGAGTGTCCACGTCCGCCTTCCAGATCGAGGGCGCCACCGACCGCGACGGCCGTGGCCCCTCCATCTGGGACGCCTTTGCGGGTGGGGCGTACGGCGACCCGGCCTGCGACCACTACGCGCGCCACCCGGAGGACGTCCGGCTGATGCAGGACCTGGGCATCGCCGCCTACCGGTTCTCGGTCAGCTGGCCGCGGGTGCTGCCTGAGGGGCACGGCCGCGTCAACGGCCCGGGGCTCGACTTCTACGACAGGCTCGTGGACGAGTTGCTGGAGGCGGGCATCGCGCCGTACGCCACGCTGTACCACTGGGACCTGC
This sequence comes from Microbispora sp. KK1-11, assembly GCF_006874435.1. NCBI lineage: Bacteria > Bacillati > Actinomycetota > Actinomycetes > Streptosporangiales > Streptosporangiaceae > Microbispora > Microbispora sp. KK1-11. The sequence continues at coordinate 54,635 of NZ_VIRJ01000042.1, forward strand.
CGCAGGCGCTGCAGGACGGCGGGGGGTGGACCTCGCGCGACGTGGCCCGCCACTTCGCCGACTACGCCCGCGTCGTGTACGACAGGATCGGCGACCGCGTGGACACCTGGTTCACGTTGAACGAGCCGTGGGTCGCCGCCTTCCTCGGCCACGGCTCGGGGGTGCACGCCCCGGGCCTGCGGTCGGCGGCCGACGCGTTCGTCAGCGCCCACCACATGCTGCTCGCGCACGGGCTGGGCCTGGAGGCGCTGCGCGCGCGGGGCGCCGCGAGAGCCGGCGTCGTGCTGAACCTCTCCCCCGTCCTCACCCCCGCGCAGCTCGGAGACATGTCCGCCGGCATCCCCGAAGAGGACGCCGAGGCGGTGGCGAGGATCGACGCCCTGCACAACCGGCAGTTCCTGGAGCCGCTGCTGCGCGGCCGCTACCCCGCCGAGCTGCTGCCGCTGATCGAGAAGACCGCCGGGCTCGGCCACATCCGCGACGGAGACCTCGACGTCATCGGGCGGCCCATCGACCTGCTGGGGGTCAACTACTACACGCCCATCGCGGTGCAGGCCCAGCCCAGCGCCCCGGCCGACCCGGCCTTCCCGGGCAGCGAGGGCGTGCTGTTCTGCAGCGTGCCCACGGCCGTCACCGCGATGGGCTGGCCCATCATGCCGAGCGGCCTGTCCCTGCTCCTGCGGCGCCTGTCCGAGGAGTATCCCGAGACCGAGCTGATGATCACCGAGAACGGCGCCGACTTCGAGGACGTCGTGACCGGCGACGGCATCCACGACGTCGACCGGATCAGCTTCGTCGAGGAGCACCTGCGGGCCCTGCGGACCTCGATCGACGAGGGCGCCCGGGTCCGCGGCTACCTGCTGTGGTCGCTGCTCGACTGCGTCGAATGGGCGGACGGCTACCGGCGCAAGTTCGGCATCGTCCACGTCGACTTCACCACCCAGCGGCGGCTGCTCAAGGACAGCGCGCTGTGGTATCGCGACGTCATCAAGCGCAACGGGCTCGGCGCGGAGCGGCCGAAGCGGCCCACTCTCGAGACCGTCGCCGCCCGCGCGGGCGTCTCCCGGGCCACGGTCTCGCGGGTCGTGAACGGGGAAACGCGGGTCAGCCCCGATGTGCGCGCCGCGGTGCTGCGCGCCGTGCAGGAGCTGAGCTACGTGCCGAACGCCGCCGCAAGGAGCCTCGTCACCCGGCGGACCGACTCGGTCGCGCTCGTCCTGTCGGTTCCCCGGCACGGCGGCGAGGCGCTGACCTCCGCCGTCGTGCAGTACGTCACCAGCGTCCTGGAAGGAGCCGGCAAGCAGATCACCCTCATGCTCGCCGACACGGCCGAGAGCCACCGGCGCATCATCCGGCACGTGGAGGCGCGGCAGGTCGACGGGGTCGTGCTCGTCCCGCCGGACGGCCCGGACACGCTCACCGAGCGGCTCGCCCGCACCGGGGTGCCGGTCGTGCTGCTCGGCAAGCCCGCGATCGCCTCCCTCGTGCCGCACGTGGACGTGGACAACGCGGGCGGCGCGAGGGAGGCCACCCGGCACCTTCTCGACCGGGGCCGCCGCCGCATCGGGATGATCTGCGGCCCCATGGACCTTGTCGCCGTACAGGACCGCCTCGCCGGGCATCTGGCCACGCTCCACGAGGACGGACTGCGGCCGGTGATCGCGCTCGCCGGCCTGGACAGCGGGTCGGGCGCCGCCGCGGCCCGCGAGCTGCTGTCCGGCGGCCAGGATCTGGACGCCGTGTTCGCCACCTCGGACGAGCTGGCGATCGGCGCGATGGAAGCGGCGCGTGAGAAGGGACTGCGGGTGCCGGAAGACCTGGCGGTCGTCGGCTTCGGCGACATCCACGCCGCCTCCTGCACGACCCCGGCGCTCACCACCGTCCGGGTGCCCGCCGCGGACCAGGCCCTGGCCTTGGCACGGCTGCTCCTGTCCCGCCTCGACGGCCGCCACACCAGCTCCGTCGTCCTCCCCACGCGCCTGGTGGTCCGCGCCACGACCTGACCCCCGCGTCAGGGTTGGGTGTCGAGCCACTCCTGAAAGGTGGGGCCGGCGAGCTTGGCGTGAGGACCGGGCATGAGCGAGCGTAGCGAACGAGCCACGGACGCAGCCGAGCCACTCGATCGCGCCGCCCCCGTGGACGCCGTGGATGCCACGTTCGTGGGCTGTTCCGGCTCGTGGTGGCCGGTGCGGTTCCTACGCTGGAGTGTCATGACGGATGAGGGGATGCTGGAGCGGATCGCCGCGCGACGTGCCGAGCTGGACCTGCTGGAAGAGGCTGCCCGCACCCTCAAAATCGGCCGCTCCACCGCCTACGAGGCGCTGGCTCAACGCTGAACAGCGGCTGCGTCGTCCCGCGCCAGATTCCTGTTCGGCCCCGCGGTCAGCCGGCAGAGATCTGCTTGCGCTACGAGGGTGAGCCCAGTCGGGACGTCTCCTCGGCGTGGCGGGGCTGTGCCTCGGGGGCCGGTCCGGCTACGGGGGCCGCGGTCGGGGCGGTGGCCTCGCGGCGTTCGGGCAGGTGGATGAGGCGCCAGGCGATCAGGGCACTGGCGATGTAGGCGGCGCCGACGAGGAGGAACGACAGGGCCGCTCCGGTGGTCCAGCCGGGGGTAACGGCCAGGATGGCGCCGATGGAGGCGATACCGACCAGGGATCCGATCTGCCTGTTGGCGTTGAGGACCGAACCGGCAGTGTTGGCGTGCCGGGTGCCCGCCGCGTTCACCATGGCCGCCGTCATGGCGGGCGCGATAAAGCCGCCCGCGATGCTGGTGAGCCCGAGGGCGACGGCCAGCATCCAGTATGGGGTGGCGGTCGACAGGGCGGTCAGGGCCAGGGAGGCGGTCCCCGCGACCAGGAAAGAGACGGCCAGGAGGAGGCCTGTCGCGACGCGCCCGGAGATGCGGGCGAATGCGATGTTGGCGAACGGGATGAAGACTGTGAGGGGCAGGATCTGCAGTCCGGCCTGGAGCGGGCTCGCGCCGCGGCCGTGCTGGACGTACAGGCCGATCATGAACAGCGAGCCGTAGAACGCGGCGTTGAACAGGAAGCCCACGGCGTTGGCGCCGGCGAAACGGGCGCCGCGGAACAGCGTCCAGGGCATCACCTGGTTGTCGGTGCGGCGTTCGCGGCCGATGAGCAGGACGGCGGCCAGCGCCGTGGCGGCGATGGCGGCGAGCATTGGGGCCGCGCTCCAGCCGAGCTGCGGTCCCTCGATCAGCATGAAGCTGACGCCTGCCAGCAGGACGATGACGGCGGCGTGCCCGGGGGTCGCCAGCGGCCGGGCGTCCCCTCCGCCCCTGGCGATGTGCCGGCGGGTGAGGAGCATGCCCGTGATGCCGATGGGCAGGTTGATCAGGAAGATGCTCGGCCAGCCGAACGCGCCGACCATGATGCCGCCGACCGTCGGGCCCAGCGCCATGGACGAGGAGACGATCGCCGACCAGACGCCCAGCACCTTGGTGCGTTCGCGCGCGTCCGGGAAGACCCGCACCAGCAGCGCGAGCGAGCTCGGCATGAACAGCGCCGCCCCGGCCCCCTGGAGGAGCCGCGCCGCTATCAGGACCTCGATGCCCGTTGCCAGCGCGGAAGCCAGCGACGCGACACCGAAGATCGCCATGCCCCACATGTAGACGCGTCTCGCGCCCACCCGGTTCGCCAGGCCGCCGGCCAGCATCAGCAGCGCGGCGAAGGTGAGGACGTAGCCGTCCACGGCCCAGGTGAGCTGGGAGAGAGAGGCATGCAGGCGTTCCTGGATCGTGACCCCGGCTACCTGCATCACGGTGGTGTCCAGGCTCGCCATGACGAACCCGGCGGCCAACGCCGTGATCTTCATTGGGCCTGGCGGAATTTTGGGCATCATCGACCCCACGCTCTCGGAAGCTAAACGGACGCCGTCTGTCCGGATTTGGACGCTAGTGCAACCGGACGCCTCTTGTCCACTTAAACCGGACTCGTCTAGTCCACTTATTGCTATGCTGGTCGCATGGCAGCAGTCGCACCCGCAGTGGAGCAACTCCTGGACGACGGTTCGGGCCGACGCCCGCGCGCCGATGCCCGGCGCAACGTGGAACGTCTCGTCGTCGCCGCCCGTCAGGCCGCCGTCATGGGCGGCGAGATCACCGCGCACGAGATCGCACGCCGTGCCGGTGTGGGAATCGGCACGTTCTACCGCCGGGTCGGTACCCTCGAGGCGCTGCTCAAGGCGGTCCTCAGCGAGGTGCTGGGGGAGATCATCGCCAAGGGCGAGGAGGGGCTGGCCGATCCCGACCCCTGGGCGGGCTTCACGACATTTGCCCTCTCCTACATTCACCTACGGAACGAACTGTGCGACGTCAACAAGCGCCTCGGCGACGTGCTGGACCACTCCCGAGCCGAACTGCGCGACCGCATTCAGCTCCTGGTCGAGCGAGCCCAGCAGGCCGGAATGATGCGTACGGACGTGACCTGGGAGGACGTGGCTTTCCTCATGGTCGCCGCGTCCTCCGCCGGACCCCACACGCTGGGCCTCCACGCGGGCGCCCACCAGTGGGACCGCAACCTCCACGTCATCCTGGACGGTCTGCGCATTCCCGACCCCAGCGCCCTCCCCGGCGAACCGCCCAGCCTGGCCCCCTGATCGGAAGCCTTCTGATCGCTGCCAGACCATCCACGTCAACACCAATCCCCGTCGCCGCACTCGCCGACCACGACCCCGCCCGGCTACACCGCTGACGGCCCCTCATCGCGACCTCGTCATCGGCCGGACACACGTCACTGAGGCTGCCCACACACTCAAGATCGGTCGCTCTACCGCGTACGAGGCGCTGAGTCAACGGTGAACAGCGGTTGCGCCGTTCCGCGGCCCGTATCTGCCGTATTCCGGTGGTACCCCCTCATGTGCGGCGCCGTCGTCTTCCACGTCTCCCGGCGGGAGCACCTCCCCGCGACGCTGCCCGCCGTACTGGCCCTCGGCCTGGCCTTCCTCGTCTACGAACACGTACGGGCCGCCTACCCGGCGGCCTGATCCACCGAAGGCGGCGGCCGGGTCGGCGTGCCCGGTGACCGGAGCCCGGCGATTGAGAGCCGATCTACGACCCGACCCGGCTGGTCAGGGCCTGAGACATCGTGATCGTGACGGTCGACTACCGGCTCGGCGTGTTCGGCTTCTTCGCCCACCCCGAACGCGGCGAGACCAGCAACTTCGGCCTGCAGGACCAGGTGGCGGCGCTGCGCTGGGTGCGCATGTATCTGGCTTGCCGGCCGATCACGCGGCCGCCCAGTACGGGCTACGCCCCCTGAACCCAGGCCGGCGGAAACTCCTGTACGACCGCGCGCAGGTCGAGGCGGCACGCGACGGCCGGCCGCTGCCGACATGGCCGACCGGCACCGGGCAGCACCCGGAGGACCTCCTGGACGAGCAGGACGCGGCCGAGTCGCTCGGCGTGGCGTACTCGACCGTGCGTAAGGACCGATTGGAGGGGCGCCTGGGCATCTGGGGCGAGGTGTGCGGCGTGGCGCACACCTCGCGGTCGGCGCTCGCCGCGCGATCGAGGCGCGGCCGGGCCGGGGTGTCGGAGGCGGCCGGCCGCGCAAACATGCCTGAACGCGGCGCCGTGTCACCACATTCTGCCGCTCGACCAAGCCCCCGATGGCCTGGTGACCATCGCCTCGGGCGCCGCATGCGAAGGAGAACGTGCATCAGCGTGATCTCAGTGCGGGCTCAGCTCAGCCAGTCGATGCGGACGATGTACACCCCTCGCTGCTCGTCCAGGACGAGGTATACAGCCAGGCCCCGGCCGCCGAGCGCCTGGGTGAGCAGGTTGGCCTTCGGACTGTCCAGGTTGAGGGCTGACCACTCCAGAGGTGTCTCCAGCAGAGCGCGTAGCTCGCGAAACGGATTGATCGCTTCTGTCGGTAGGGCATCAGCTTGCTGTCGGACGACAGAGTCGAGGTCGCCCGCATACACCTAGCATCCCTGTTGTGCTCTGGTTTGGAGCCTCGCCTCGAACGCCTCGTCCCAGGGGAACACCGCCGGTAGGTTCGCCGAGATCACTGCGGCGCTGAATGTCCTCCGCCCGCTCGATCATCTGGGCGTACTGGGCTGGATCAGCCCTGAGCACCGCGTGCCACCACCACGTCTCGACGCACTTGTGCAGAGGGGCCAGGTCCAGGTCGGCGACCGCTTTGTGCAGGGCCTCGCGGTGCTGCCCGTCGAAGGCGTCCAGGTCTTCGACGGGAAGGGCGGCACGAAGGGCGCGCGGGCTGCGATCGGCACGCAGCGACGCGCGGATCTCTTCAGGTGTTGGCCTGCGCCGCGGCTTGTGAGGTCGCGTCGCCATGGTCGAGTCTGTCTCGCCGGTTAGGGCCATTCGAGGCGGACAAGGAGAGTCTCACGTTGCTCTTCGAGGATGACGTAGGTGGCGAGGCCACGTTCGCCGAAGGCGTGAGTGAGCATGTTCGATCTCGGCTTCGCCCGGTTATACGGTTCCCCGCTCCACGGAGCGGTCTCCAGTAGCGCGAACAACTCCGCGAGCGGGCGTAGCGCCTCGTCCGGTAGTGCGGCGATCTGCTCTTCGGCGACCGGATCAACGACGAGCTCGTACACCTACACGTCGATTCCACGAGCGGCGAGAATCTCGCGCCATGGCCTGCCCTCCGGGCGGGGTCCTCCGGCCAGCACCTGCTCGGCCCGGTTGTGCATCTGCCGCCGCCCCTCAGGGTCCCGTACCGAGTCGCAGGCGGAGATCCACCACCGGTGAACGAACGCGTTCAGCGCCCCGAGGTCGAGACTTACCCGCACCTCGTCGAGCACCGCCTTCAGCCCGGCGTCGAACGCCTCGCGGTCTTCAGGGATGACCAACGCGGCGCGTATGGCCCGCAGGTTCTTCTCCGGCAACGGCGTCTGACCCGGCACGAAGTCGTACGGCTGCGCAGTCATGCCTGCTCCCTTCCCCGCCTATAGAGACTACAGAGCCGGGACGACATCCTCGATGGAGATCCGCCCACAGTGGTCGGCGGTGCTGGAGGTCAATGGGCCGCCCACCCCGCGCCGCGACGGCTCGACCTATGGCCCCGCACTGCGCGCCGGCCGAAGCAGGCCCGGCAAAAGGGGGGCGACGGGGAAGGGCAACAAGAGCAGAACTCCGCAAACGACCCCGAAGCAGAACAACGGCGACGCATCCGGTACCGGCGCAGGCTCCGGCTGAAAGCCGCCCTGCTCGGACGCTCCAGGGGCGAGCAGACCAGCAAGATCCACCTTGCCGCCGACCGCAAGTGCCGCCCACTGGCGTTCGTCTTGACCGCAGGACAGGCCGCAGACAGCCCGCAGTTCATCCCCGTGCTCAAGAAAGTACGCGTCCGGGTGCCCGTCGGCCGTCCCCGCACCCGGCCCGGCGCGGTCGCGGGCGACAAGGCCTACTCCTCCCGTAGCAACCGCGCCTACCTACGGAGACGTCGCATCAAGGCAGTCATCCCGGAAAAGAGGGACCAGGCCGCGAACCGGAAGAAGAAAGGCAGCAAGGGCGGCCGGCCCGTCAGCCACGACGCCGAGCTCTACAAGGAGCGGAACACCGTCGAGCGACTGATCAACAAGCTGAAGGCCTGGCGAGGCATCGCCACCCGCTACGACAAGACCCCTGCCAGCCACCTTGCCGGCCTCCACCTCCGTGCCGCGGTGATCTGGATCAAAGGCCTCACCCGGACCACTCCTTGATCACAACCAAATACACGCCCTAGTACTACAGCCTGATTTCGTGATGTCGGAGCCAGCGTTTCCAGTAGTGGCTAGCTCGGGCGCGGGCTTGGTGGTGTCGTCTGTGTCGGGACCAGGCGAGGGCGTGACTGAGGGGAAGGGTGATC